>JBEPVH010000094.1:0-7128 GCA_041691115.1 bacterium
GAGCAGATGGCATCGCAGATTTGGGTCGTATCGGGGCCGTTGACAAAGACGCGTTGTGCGCGAAGGCGGCCCGCTTCTGCTTCGGCGTGGTGATCGCTGAGGCGGGAGCCCATGTTGGCGCCATTGGGATAACGCTCGTGCAGGCGCCGTTCGATTTCTGCGGCGGAATCCTCGATCTGGTAGATGACGGGGTTGTCGTAGTGCCGGTCAAGCAGGTGCAGAAGAGATGCACGGACCATGATGGCCGCGACCGTCGGCGCGTCGGCGCGTCGTATCGGCGGCATTCCGTAGCGGTGTGGCAGGCCGAAGAGCTGAACGACTTCGAGGAATCCGCCGCGGTTCACCTTCGCCGTGAATTCGGCATCGCCGACGAAGTGATGGTCAGGCTCGTCCGCCGTTTCGTCGTAGCGCACAGGCCGCGTTGTCCACGTTGGCGTGAGCAGGATGGCGTTCCTCGTGATCAGGGCGCGTACCAGCGTCGACTTGCCCGCGCCCGACGGACCGATGAAGCAGAGGAGCGGCTCAGGCCGCTGAACGAAGTTCGCTGTCATCGCGGTCGTCGTCTACGTGCATCCCGGCGAGGCGGAATGAGGCCGGATCCGCCACGTACATCTGCAGGGTCATGACAAAAGGCGCGGAGAACATGACCGCCGCGACCGCCAGCGTGACCACGTCGGCGCCCGCGGCGCTGAGGATCATGACCGCGATCGTCGTGAGGAGAAGGCCGTTACCCATACGAGCGCCGAGTGCGACGAGGATGACCTCCTGTGAAAGTCGCCGTGTGCCCTGCAGGCGGCGCATGACAAGGGCGACCGCAGCCGCGCACGCGGGTGTAGCGGCCAGCGCAGCCGGATGGGCGCTGAGCGCCGCCACGAAGAGGCACAGGCCGGCGACGAGTGACATCGCTGAGAGGCGGACCGCCACGGGCTTGCCGAAGCGCAGCACGATCGTGGCCTTGCCCATGGCTGCATCACCCCGGCGGTCACGCAGGTCCTTGAGGTACATGCGAGACATCAGCATCAAATAGAGCGCCGCGACGATGAGGACGTCGCCTCCTCCCAGGTAGCCGCGTACCGCGTCTGCCCCTGCGACAAACGGGATGACGGCATAGCCCACAGCCAGGTACGGCGCGCTCAGCCACATGTGGTGTGACACATGCAGGGGCGGGAGCGAGTAGGCCGCATACAGCACCAGGGCGGCGAAGATCGCGACGCCGGTGACGGTACCCACGGCGAATGCTGCGGCGATGGCGACAACAGCGCACACCCCGGCGGCTGCTATGAGGTCGCGCACGCCGGCAGCTCCTGTGACGAGGGGGCGCTCGGGCGCTCCGGGCAGATTGATGGTGTCGATGCGGCGGTCTGCAATGTCATTGCACGCGGATGCCGCTGTGTAGGCGCAAGCCAGGGCGAGCGCTGCGAGAGGCATGGGCCAGACGATTCCCATGGCTCCATGCCATGCCGCGCCCACCGACATGGTGAGCAGGAGCGTGACAATCGCGCGCCAGCGAACCATCGATACGAGTGCCATGAGGCGGGGTGAGCGTCGTGTGTTCATCGTTATTTCCCGCTGCTCTGAACAGTCTTGAGGGGCCAGGCGGAGATCAGGATGCCCATGTAGATTCCCCAAAGAGCTTGGTAGAGCACCAGCAGTGCGAGGCCTACCCAGAACACTGAGGTGAGCATCGCGATGCAGCGCATGTCTACTGCTTGTGTCGCCGCCGTTCGCATGGCCCCGACCGAGCCGCCGAATGCGAGCCAGAGGCAGAGCGTCAGGGCGATGCCCGTCACCGCCGACACCGCATCGGAATATGCCTGCATCGCGAATAAGGTGACGACGAGAGTCGGCACGAGGACAACGACAGAGAGGATCGTTATGAGGACTTTCGCAACGACGCTGAATCGTCGGCCCACTCCCAGTTTGCGCTGAGCGCGACCGCGGAAAAACGCGTGGACGGCGCCGAACACCAACACGTAAAGCACGAGCGTAAACCAGCCGGCGCTGGCGAGTTGCCCTGGTCTGTTGTAGTCCGGTGGCCCGAGCAGCCCGCCCAATTGAAACGTTGTCTCATAGATGCCGCGAGGACCGAGTATGAATTTGGCGACGATGACCGCCGCGTTGTAGAGGACGGCGAAGAGCAGCCATGTTGTTGGCATTCCAAGATGCTTGCGTGCGAAGGCAAGGAAGCATGCAGTGAGAACGATGAGGATCTCGCCGGTGATGGCCACCACGGCGTACGACGGATGGTCCGACGCGCCGCTCGAGTGTGCGAGCCGTGGAGCCAGCGTCACTGTTCCCAGTGCAGCCACAGCGAGCAATGCAAACGCGGTCGTCACCTGCCCGGGGATTCCGGCTTTGGCGATGCGGTCGTGAATCGTGCTCACGAGCGGAATCTTGGCATGGAAGATAACGCTGCGCCTCAGGAATTCACCTGATATTCACTCCGCAGAAAGAGGCGGCGAGGGCGACCTTGTTCGCACGATGTGACGGCAGAGAGATCCCTGTTAACCGAGACCTCTTTGGTCGTAATCGGCGATCTGCTCCGTCAGGTCCTGCAGCTGGCTCTCCAGTCCGTCCAGCATGGCTTGATGGATCTGAGGATCCACCCCTGCTCCGGGCCCGGTTTCGCGGCCATTTTCAATAGCGCGTACGAACTGTGCAGCTGCCGCTTTTGTCACTTCGTACTGTTTGGCGTTCTCGATGGGAACTGGCGAATTCGTCATCGCGGCATCATGCCAGGGATCTGAGTGTTCGACGCCATCGCCGTGATCTGAGCCCTGAGCCTCGCCGCGGTCAGACGTCGAGGTCGGGCCTGCGTTGTGGCATCCGGATACCGGTATCGAGGATGAGGGTCACCTCGGCGTGGGCTCCTGATTCGACCACGACCCGCACGGGCCTCATGAGCATTCCCGGGCCTCCTATGTCGTGGATGCCCTGGACTGTGTAGTGGCCTGGCGGCACGTCGAGGGCAAATCTGCCATCGGCACCCGAGCTGGTTCGAGCCACGACGGTGCCCGCGCGATCGGAGACGACAATGGCGACGGCGATGGGCCGCGACGTCGGTCCGCCGCCGACGCGACTGACTGGTTCGATCGGCCAGATGGCCACCGATCCGGTAATGCCGCTTGTCGGTGGGGTCGGTGCTGGTTCCGCCATTCGGACCACTCTACCCTCGGTGAACCAAACGCGACGTCGGCTCAGATCGGATACGCTCGGCGCGTTCGAGGAGGGACAGCACGTGGCCGACGTTCGAACTGCCTTCGATCTTGTGGCATTTGTCGCTGAGGAACTCGGTAACTCCAGTTACCTCGTTGGCGATCCCGAGACCGGCGACGCTGTGGTCATCGACCCCACCCGGGACGTCGGTGGTTACGTGGTGGCGGCGAGCGAGCGAGGCTGGCATGTCCGCGCTGCAGTCGACACGCACGTTCACAACGACTTCATCTCGGGTACTCGTGAACTTGCCAATCTCGGGCACGGTATCGCCTATGCCCCGATCCATCCGGACCGCACCGTCAAGGTCGAACAACTCGAGGGCGGAGAGATTCTCGAGGTGGGATCGTTGCGGCTGCGCGCGCTGCACACACCCGGCCACACACCCGAACATCTTTCGTACCTGCTGCAGACGGCAGACGGCACGGCTCTGGCCGTGTTCACGGGTGGCGCCCTGATGGTGGGGACCGTCGCTCGTCCCGATCTGCTGGGACCGCACCACACCTATGAGATGAGCAAGTCGGCGTACACGACGTCGCGGTCGGTATTCGCCGAACTTGGTGACTCTCTGCCCGTGTTTCCAACCCACGGCGGCGGATCGTTCTGCGGGACCGGCTCAGGACGTGAGCGAACATCAACTGTTGCTATCGAGCGGGAGACCAATCCACTGCTCGCTGCGGGGACATTCTTCGAATTTCTGGCGGCCCATACACGCCAGGGTGAGATACCTCGCTACTACGCCGAGATGGGGCTGCGCAATCTCACCGGCGTCCCGTTTATCGGCGACCTCTCCGATCCGATGCCGAAACTCGGTGCCATGCGCGTCTTCGATGCCGCGGCTGCCGGCGCCTGGATCGTTGACATCCGTGACCGCAAGGACTTCGCCACCGGCCACATCCCCAACTCACTGGCGATCGGGCTCGGCGGTTCATTCTCCGCGTGGACGGGATGGACGGTACCGATCGACGACCGCGTGATCTTCGTCAGCGATTCGGCGGAACGTGCCGTCGAGGCGCGCCGCCAGTTGCGCCGCATCGGTATGGATGCTGTGCAGGGTTGGATCTCATTCGACGTGTGGCGCGATGCCGGTATGGAGGTCATGGAGATGCCGCAACTCACCATGGCCAAGCTTGCGGCCAAGATTGACAACGGTGACCAGGTGGCGGTTGTCGACGTACGGCAGGAGAACGAATGGTCGGCCGGCCATGTCCCCGGGGCTGTGCACACTCTCGCGCCCGATGTCGTTGAGGGGCTTGCGCATGTGCCGGCGTCGGCGCCGCTGGCGGTGTACTGCCTTTCGGGGTACCGCGCCGCACTGGGCGCCTCGCTGCTGCTGCGCGCCGGGCGCCGCGATGTACATCAGATCAGCGATGGGTTTCCCGCGTGGATGAAGCTCGGGCATCCCATCGTGACCCCGGCCTGACACTGCTGTGCGCGTGATGCGTCCGGGTGCGCGCGCCGGTGCGCTAGTCATCTACGTTCTCGTCGCAGTCCTGCTGTTTCACGATGCCTGGCTGCATCCCCAGACGCTGACCGCCGGTGCCGGGGGAGGGGATACGTCGCAGGCGATGTGGTTCTTCTCGTGGACGCCCTACGCGCTGACGCACGGCAGCAATCCGCTGTTCACGGACAGGATCAATGCACCAGACGGCGTCAATCTCATGTGGAATTCGGCGGCGCCGCTCCTCGGGCTGCTCATATGGCCCGTTCGCGCGCTCTTCGGATCTGTCGTCGCCTACAACACTCTTCTGACGCTGGCGCTGGCGCTGTCGGCGTGGTGCGGCAATCTGGCGGCCCGGCATTTTGGCTTGCGTCCGAAAGTTGCCTTGCTCACGGGTCTGCTCTACGGGTTCTGTCCGTTTCTTACGGCTCACGCACTGGGGCATGCCAAGGTCAGTTGGTCGGTGTTGCCGCCCCTTCTGCTGATCTTCATGCACGAGGCACTCGTGCTCCAGCGGCGTCCTGCATGGCGCAGCGGCGTGTACGTCGGATTGCTGTTCGCAGCGCAGGTTCTCCTCTTTGAGGAGGGCGTGGGCCTTGGCGCGATCGCATTCATCGCGGGCGCTGCCGTGCTTGCCATTCTTCATCGTCATGAGATTGCCGGCCGCATTCGCAACACGGTTGTCGCCGCCGCCACAGCCGCCCTGACGTTCGGAGTCGTCGCTGGTCCCGCGATCGCGTTCCAGATTCTCGGTCCGCGGCATCGCGGCGGATCGCTGCCCGGTTCCGACGTCTACGACGTGGACCTCGCCAACCTTGTGTTGCCGACACGCTCAGTCGCGCTGGCTCCGGCGGCGGCCACGGGTGTCACTGACCATCTGTCGGGCAATCTGGCCGAGAGCGGTGCGTATCTCGGTGTCGCCGTTCTCGGCCTGCTGCTGGCGCTCGCTGTCATGCGCCGCCGCGATCCGCTGGTCCGCTGGATCGTGGCAACCGGTTGTCTGGTCACGCTGTTCGCCATGGGGCCCAACGTCATGCTGGCGGGCGATGCGCATCGGGCACCCCTTCCCTGGGATCTCGTCGACAGGGTGCCCCTGCTCGGTTCGGCATATCCCGCCCGTCTCTTCATATATGTGGATCTGCTGGGGGCACTGGGCGTCGGCGTTCTCGCCGAGGCCGTGATGGCCAAGTTGGTAGCGACGTCTCGTGCGGCACGCGCCGCTGTCGGGCTCGCCGTGGTCCTGGCCCTGGCGAGCTACGTGCCCGCCCAGCCTTTCCCGGCCAGTCCGGTTTCCGTGCCCTCGTACTTCACCGGGCCTGCCGTTGCTCAGATTCCCGAGGGCGCAACGGTGCTCGTGGCCCCCTTCGCGCACGATGGGTCGGACGACGCCGCCATGCTCTGGCAGACGGAGGCCGGGATGCGCTTCCGCATGCCCGAGGGCTACTTCATCAACTTCCACGGCAGCGAGCGCGCCGACGGCCCCGATCCGTCGGCCACGAGGACGGTGATGCTGGATATCGCTGCGGTTGGGGGCGACCCTGGGGACGCCGAGCGAGATGCGGTCAGGGCCGATCTGCACCGCTGGGGCGTGATAGCGATACTTGTGGGCCCCATGCCGCACCGCGCGGAGATGGAGAGGTTCATGGAGAGGGTGGCCGGAACGCCGGCCCAGGAGCAGGACGGCGTCAGCGTGTGGAGGGTTGATCCAACGTCATGGTGAAGAGCACCGCATCCATCGACTCGATCAGTTTGGTCATCCCGGCGCACAACGAAGCCGAGAACATCGCCGGCGTTGTTCGCGATTCTCGCGAGGCTCTTCTGAAGATCGCGCCCGACTGGGAAATCGTGCTCGTCGACGACGGCAGCACTGATTCCACTGTCGCCGTGGCCCGCGAGGCTCTCGGTGACGATGCCAAGAACCTTACCGTCGTTCGTCATGAGCGCAAATCCGGCTACGGCCGCACGGTGTGCGACGGCCTCCGTGCCGCGCGTGGCTCCGCCCTCGCCTTCATGGATGGCGACGGCCAGTTCAAGGCCGAGGACCTGGTGACGCTGGCTTCGCATCTCGACGAGGCCGACCTCGTCGGGGGCTGGCGCACGGTTCGTGCCGATCCCTGGCAGCGCTCAGTCATCTCCGGTGTCATGAACATCCTGGTGCGCACGCTGTACGGCTTGAATGTGAAGGACGTGGACTGCGGCCTCAAGGTGATGCGGCGCGAGGTCTTCGCCGACGCGTCTCCAATCCTCGCCAAATCGGCGCTGTTCAACACCGAGCTCTACTTCAAGGCGCGGCGCTCCGGTCTGCGCGTGCGGCAATTCGGCGTGCCTCACTATCCGCGCCTTGCAGGTCGCCGTTCGGGTGGCCGCCTGATTCCGATCCTCCGCGCCGTGCGCGACGTCATTCGTCTGCGCGTTCTACTGGCGCGGCGCTGGTCGCCGCCCGTGCGCATCGCCGACGACGCCCGGTGACACTC
>JBEPVH010000095.1:0-7122 GCA_041691115.1 bacterium
TTGCCAGCCAGTTGAAGATCTTGATGCCCGTCGGCACGCCGATGATCATCGTCGTCACCGAGAAGAAGAACTGCACCGGGTACGGCAGCCCCGTCTCGAACATGTGGTGCACGAAAACGATGAAGCCGAGCACGCCGATGGCAGCCATGGCGAGCGCCATCGACTTGTAGCCGAAGATCGGCTTGCGCGAGAACACCGGAATGATCTCGCTGACGATGCCGAACGCCGGCAGGATCATGATGTAGACAGCCGGGTGCGAATAGAACCAGAACATGAGCTGGTACAGCAGCGCATTACCGCCACCCGAAACAACGAAGAAGTGCGCTCCCGCCTGGCGGTCGAGCAACACCAGCAACAAGGCACCGGCCAGGAAGGGCGACGCCAGCACGACGAGGGCCGACGTGACCTCCATCGACCACACGAACAGAGGAATGCGCCACCAGGTCATTCCCGGTGCACGCATGTTGTGAATCGTCGAGAGGAAGTTGATACCGCCGAGCATCGACGAGACGCCCAAGAGGTGAAGTCCAAGGATCCAGAGGTCCTGGCCCACCTGAGGCGAGTAGTCCCTCTCGGTCAGCGGCACGTATCCGGTCCAGCCGGCGTCACCGGTGCCACCGAAGAGGAAGCCCGAGTACATGAGCATGCCGCCCAGCGGGATCAGCCAGAAGGAGATGGCGTTGAGACGCGGGAACGCCATGTCGCGCGCGCCGATCATCAGCGGCAGCGCGTAGTTACCAAAACCGGCGAGCACCGGAATGATCCAGAGGAAGATCATCGTGGTGCCGTGCATGGTGAAGATCTGGTTGTACTGAGCCGGCGTCAGAAACTTGTTCTGCGGCTCGGCCAGCTGGATGCGCACCAGCAGGGCCATGATCCCGCCCACGAGGAAGAAAAAGAACGTCGTGTACATGTACATGATCGCCAATCTCTTGTGGTCGACAGTCGTCAGCCACCCCATGATTCCGGTGTTCTTGTCGAAGCGCGAACCATGACGAGCGCGCGGCAGAGTCGTCTCCATCGTCGCCATCAGCGACGTACCTCCCTACGGATACCGGGTGCCGTCATTTCGTCACCTGCTCCATGAGCCACGTGTCGTAATCGGCCTGAGATGTCGCCTTGACGGCGAGCAGCATGATCGCGTGTCCCTCGCCGCACAACTCGGTGCATTGCCCGTAGTACATGCCCTCGCGAGCTTGGAACCACAGGTAGTTGACCTGGCCGGGGATGGCGTTCATCTGGCCGGCGAGCGACGGAATGTAGAAGCTGTGATTGACGCCGCATCCCTGGTTGGAGATGGCTGTCGCCAGCTGCAGTTCATCCGGAACCGCATCAGCATCGCCCGCCTTGAGCTTGGCCTGCATCTGTGCGATATCGGCCTTGAGGCGGTGCGCAGCGTCGGACGGGCCGGTGGGATCGGAGGCGCACAACGGATTGCCCGGCGAGCCCAGGGGATCGAACGAGACGATGTGCAACACGATCGGCGTGTCGACGGGGACGTGAAGGATCGATACCGGCGCTGCTTCGCCGGGAATCGAATCAGCGAGTACGCGCACGTCACCACCCTTGGCGGTGTGCTCACCCGTGTAGTCGTAAATCCAGTCGAAACGCTCAGCGATGACGGTGACGTGGATCGCCGCCTTTCCTGTCCCGGGAGCGGGAGCCTGGCGGATGAATTCCATCTTGTTCGCCGAGAGGACGAACAGCGCCATCAGGATGATGAAGGGCACGACGGTCCAAGCAACCTCGAGACGGTTGCTGCCGTGCACCTGCTCGGGCTCCTCGTCGTCGCTGCGACGGCGGAAGCGGATGAATCCGTAGATCAGCGCCACGCTGACGAGAACGCCGACGACCACGGACACCCAGAAGATCCAGAAGTAAACGTCCTGCATGTTGTCGTTGACAGGCCCGCCGGAGTTTCCAGGATTGAAGAAGGCGGGCATGGACGATGGCTTGGGCGCGGCGGCGGCCGCTGAAGCGGCAGGCGAGGCAGCCGCCGATGCGGCGGGCGACACGACAGCCGAAGCGGACGGCGATACAGCGGGAGAAGCGGCGGCGAACAGCCTCATCGCGTCGTAACCCCCTTCACTTCGCAAGAGGCGGGCGCACCCACGGGTGCCCGCCGAACCGGCCGGGATGATGGCACCGCCATCCTCGTGGCGTCAAATGCGGCAGCCGCAGGAATCATTTCTGCCAGGGCCTCGTGGTGGTACCGATCTGGCGCTTCACCAGTTCAGTGATTTCGACGTTGGTGAGAGCCGCTTCATCCCATTCACCGCGCCGCTGCGGCGGCTTGGAGGGATCGGGCAGAGACCCGGCGGCGGGCTTGGTGCGGCGGAGTAGTGAGCGAAAACCCATCGGCGTTCGGCAGGTTACAGATGGAAGAACGAGATGCGACGTGCATCACCGCCCTTCGCCAAGGTAAGCGCGGACTCGCGGGCATCGATGACCGCCGACGCCCAGAGATAGAGGCCGTAGACGAAGACCCCGAGAAAAACGAACACCGACACAGTGGCGATGAGCATGAACATCGCCGGGTTGTCGAAGTACTCGACACCCTTGTTCCATGCCCACCAGATGACACTGAATGCCCCACCGATCGTGGCAGCGGTGCCCAGCGCCAGGCGAAGCGCCTTGACGAACTGGCCGTTGTAGAGCTGACCCGCTCCGGGGATCACCGACAGACCGACGGCAACACGCCAGTCGGGTGCGCGGTGGACGGAGGGAGCGGTGCTGGTTGCCATATCAGCGGGCGAAGAAAGCCTTGTAGCAGTAGTAGGCGGCGAGCATCAGCGAACCGACTGCCCAGATGACGACGAAGATGACGTCACCCCAGCCGGCATCACCGGGATCGACATTGGCGAGAAGTGTCAATGCCTGCATCAGTGCGACTTGAAGTTCTCGAGGAAATGTTCCCCGAAGATCAGGAGGATGGTGATCGACACCAGAACCAAGAACATCAGTCCGGTTCCGACAATGTCGCGCACGAGCGAGCGTCTCATCTCAGTGTCCTCATGGGAGTTTCTCGTAGTGCTGCCAGTGCCGGACGAACTGCACAAGGATGAGAATCTGCTGCTGCGTCAACTGGCCATCGCCAGCGCCTGACAGCGGAATCGTGTCCGGATGGGCGTTGGGGTCGAAATCAGGCGCAGTGGAGCCCCAGTTGGGCATCTGCGAATCGATGTGCTCGAAGCCGGTCTTGCCCCACTCGATGCAGCGGTAGTAGTAGTCCTCATTGAAGAAGCCAAGGCGGTCTTGGTTCGACAGCGGCGGCCCCGACGCACCGTTGGTGCCGTTGGCCCCGTGGCAGACAGCACAGTTCTTGTAGTAGAGGTCGGCCCCTTCGGTCAGAACGTACGTCGGATTGATGATGAGGTTGGTGTGAGCACCGCGCTCTGCGGGGCAGACATGCAGCTTGTCCGGATCACTGGACGTCGGGTTGTCGACGCAGTCCTGGGCCGTCGTGACCAGGCGACTGCCGTTGTGGCAAACGATGCAACCCACCTGGTCGATGCCTACTTTGCCGCCGTTCTGATTCAGCATCGTCTCGAGGAAACCGGCGAGATAGCCGGGTTCGGTGACCTTTGTCTTGCCGAAGTTGTACGAGGCGCCGGCAGAAAACCCGAGGTCCGCGTATGACACAGCGCTCGGACCTTTGCAGTCGGAGTCGGCGGCGGCCTGCTGCTGCGGCGAGAGGGTCGGTGCCGGCGTCGCCGATGCAGAGGGAGATGCCGATGCAGAGGGAGATGCCGAGGGTGACGCGGCAGGTGTCGGCGAGGCGGCAGGGGTGACGGTTGCCGCAGCGGTGACAACGCCACCGGTCGTCAGACAGATGTACGCCGGATGGGTGCCCGTCAGGTGATTGTCGGTCGTCTGCTGATCAGGATTTGTCGCGTGCTTCCTGAAGTCGGCCGCAATGTTGGTCGCCGCTTGCGCCGGACCGATCGATGCGATGTCCGGAACGTGGCAGGTGATGCAGCGCTCGACTCGGAATGTGTCACCAACCTTGCCCGCGGAATAGCCGGGGAAAAGCTGCTGCACTTGGGGCTCAAGCACCGCGCCATCCACCGGATGCTCCTGGGCGTACTGCTGCTGGATCCCGATGTAGTCGCGCGCCTGCGCGTCCTCGTAGGCAGCGGTGCCGACGAGACCGAGCATCAGCACCGAGAAGATGACGAAGAGCTTGGTAGTCATGAGTTTCTCATCAGTACTTCGGCACCACGCCGGGATGCCCCAGGATCTTGGTCCACTCCCAGTCGAACGCGAGACCACGGAAGAAGACGCCGATGACAACGAAGGCGACGGCCAGCATCACGTACAGGGTCATCATCGAGATGGCCAGCTTGCGATCCTGAGGGCGTCGCGAGGGATTGCGATCGAGGTATGGCGTAATGAACATGCCGACGAGAACCATCGTCGGGAATGCCACACCTGCCATGACGGGAGGGAAGCGCTCAAGGAGTTCCTGAAGACCGAGGAAGTACCAGGGGGCCTTGGCGGGGTTCGGTGTAATGGCTGTGTTGGCCTTGGCCAGCAGGGGAGCGCCGACCCAGATCGAGACGACCATGAGGAAGACGAAGATGACAAGCGCGGCGACGAACTCGCGCCACACCAGGTAGGGGAAGGTAACGACTGTCTCTTCTTCCTGGCGGCGACGCACCACGACAGGTGCGATGGCGAGTTCGGGTCCGGCTACGCGCGGCGCACTCGTTGAGCGCTTGCCCTGCGAAGACGCAGTCACGCGCGGCGCTGTCGTCCCGTCCCCCGGTCCGCCAACCGTCGTCATGGGCTCAGAGCCCTCCGGTGAAGCCGTCCTTTCGGACGCGCCAGAAGTGGATGACCATCAACACAAAACCAACGAGCGGCAATGCGATGACATGCAAAACGTAGAAGCGAATCAGAGCACCTTGTGCGACGTTGCGCCCACCCAGCATCACGTAGCGAGTGAATGGGCCGGCCAGCGGTGCGTAGCGGGCCATGTTGGTACCGACGGTGATGGCCCAGACGGCCAGCTGATCCCACGGCAGCAGGTAGCCGGAGAATGAGAGCAGCAGCGTGATGAGCAGCAGCAGCGTGCCGATGGCCCAGTTGAACTCCCGCGGCGGCTTGTACGCGCCCTGGTAGAACACGCGGGCCATGTGCAGCCAGACGGTGACCACCATGCCGTGGGCCGCCCAACGATGCAGGTTGCGAATCACCAATCCGAACGTCGCGACGAACTGCAGATCCTGAATGTTCTGGTAGGCCTGCTCGGTTGCAGGGATGTAATAGAACATCAGGAACAGGCCTGAGATCGTCAGCAGAATGAAGAGGAAGAACGACAGGCCGCCGAGACACAGCGTGTAGGACACGCGCACTGCGGACTTCTTGACGCGCACCGGATGGATGTGCAGGAAGAAGTTGGTCAGCGCTGTACGTGCCGCGACCTTGTCGGTTGTAGGCAGGCCGTGACGGAAGATGGAACCCCAGATCTGGCGGCCCATCGCTTTGATGGGTTCCAGCGGGCTGCTGCTCTTTGGCGAGCTGCTCATCTTTTTTCCGTCCCTCTCAGCTGTTGACCAGCTGCGATGCGTCCAGCTGGACCACCGCATTCTTGTCGTAATCGAAGCGCCACGTCGGCGGTGTTGTGTCCGCGGGATCGCGGTGGCTGACGATCACGCTGCGGTCGACGAGGAGGCGGCCGTCGGGCGCCTTGCTCACCTTGACCCAGTCCATGGGACGCGGTGCGGGACCGTAGAAGTTCGTCGAATCGATGAAATAACGGCTGCCGTGGCAGGGACAAGCCCAGCCATCCGCCTTCTGCTGGTCCGCGTTGCGGAGTCCGCGCTTCTTGGCACGGTCTGTGTTCTTGGGGTCACCCGAGTTGGTCGCAACGTCCGAAATGTAGTTCGGCGTGCAGCCGAGATGCGTGCACACCAGGTACACGGCGTAGTAGCCACCGTTGTCGCGAACCACAGTGACTCGCTTGTCCGTGATCGGCAAGGGATTACCGACGGTGATTGTCGAGGGATCCTCGCGCACCTTGAACTGGGGCGGATCCTCAAGCGTCGCGTTGGGAAACATGAACTTGAGAGTCTGGAATCCGCCGAGTACGAGCGTCGCGATGCTCACGAACAGTCCCATGAATCCCAGGAACTGGCGACGCGTCGTCTCAGCCAGGCTGCGACGCCTCTCGGTCGGAGTGTCGTACGGGTTCAGGGACATTGGTCTCTAGACGAACGGATTGGACGAAGGCGGAGTGATGATGTTCGCGAAGTAGATGGACGAGACCATCACGACGAGAAATAGCACCACGATGGCGAGACAACCGAAGTCTTGGCGGATCGCAAGAATGAAGCGTTCGTGCATCTCGATGTGTTTGATTTCCGGTGTGCGGCGCCAAGGATAGACGTTCGCAATCGTCGCGGGCATGCGGGCGGTATCGGCGATTCGCTGATAGCCTTTGCTGCTGCACGGTCGACATAGGCGGCCGCATAGAAACGGAGTTGATTCGCGTGAGCGATTGGCACGCTATCGAAGTCTTCGCCACCTTCCTCAAGGTCACTGGCGAAGTCGAGGTGCTGCCTCCGGACCGCCTCTCCGATGCCGTCAATCGCTTCGGCACGTATCTCGGACTGCGCAATGCCCGGGCCGAGCCGCTCTCGGTGGACTACCCCGTTCTCTCCCGGGAGGAGGCTCACACCACGATCCGCAAGGCGGCGGCGATCCTGCTCTGCCCCCTCGAGGCCCGTGATGCGGGCGGCAACCGGGCCCTGTGGCGCCACAAGACGCCGTCCCCTGTTGCCATCAACACCGAGGCCTTCTCCATGGTCGGAGACGTGCACCTCGATCACCGGCACACGATGGAGGACCACCTGGAGCGCTATCCGGGCGACTTCATCCCGGTGACGAACCTCTCGGCCGTCTGGGTGGCAGCACCGTCTTCGGAGACTCAGACGGTGCAGCGGCCCTTCGCCCTGCTCAACCCGACGACGATCCTGTCGTTCTCGCCGCGCTAGATCGCAAGCTGGCGGTCGCGGATCCGGCGCTTCTGGCCGGCGGCGTTGAGCCAGCCGATGACCATCATCGCGGTGCCCACGGCTGCGAAGCCGACGGCGATCAGCAGCTTCTGGGTGCGGGCAT
>JBEPVH010000096.1:0-7121 GCA_041691115.1 bacterium
GCATCGAGCGGGCGCAGCGCGTTAGGGGAGCCGAGGTCATGCTCCTGGTGCGCGGCGGCGGTTCGCTTGAGGACCTGATGAGCTTCAACGACATCGACGTGGCGCGCGCCGTTGCCGCGTCACGCATACCCGTTGTCTGCGGTGTCGGCCACGAAACCGACACCACCATCGCCGACCTGGTCGCCGACCGTCGCGCCCCGACACCGTCGGCGGCTGCGGAGATGGCGGTCCCTGCTGTTGCCGATCTCCACGCCGGCTTGCATCAGCGCATAACGCGGCTGCGCACCGCGGCGCGGCAATCGGTGACCCTGCGCCGCACATTGGTTGAACGGCTGGTGGCCCGCGCTGAGGCGGCGTCGCCGCTGCGTCGCGTGGCGTCGCTACGCCAGACACTTGACGCTCGCACTGCGCGCCTGGCGACTGCATTGACCACCGACGTTCTGCACAAACGGCGCCGTATCGACAGCGCGCGGCTTGCCCTGCAGGGTGCGTCGCCGGCGCGTCGTGTCGCCGTCGAGCGCGAGGCGGTGGCGGGTCGCCGTGGCCGGCTTGAGCGCTTGGCAACCTCGCTGACTGTCGGGCGACGCCAGATCCTCGACGGCAAGACAGCCAGGCTCAATGCGCTGTCCCCGTTGCGCGTCCTGGCCCGTGGCTACTCGATCACCGCCGATGCGCAGACGGGTGCTGTCATCACAGCGCCGGTGACACCGGGGACGCGCCTGCGCACCCGTGTGGCTGACGGTGAGATCCTGTCGACGGCCACCGGCGACGAACAACGAACGGATGTACGATCAGGCGGAGATGACGGCGATGACCGATGACCTCACACAACTGACCTTCGAGCAGGCCCTGGAGGAACTCGATTCCCTGATCTCGCGCCTCGAAGGCGGGCAGATCGATCTCGAAGCCGCCGTCACGGCCTATTCGCGCGGCGCCGAACTGGCAGCCCACTGTTCATCTCTGCTCGACAAGACCGAGGCCACCATCACGCAGTTGGTGGCCGGCGGGGCTGGAACCACCGAGGTGCCGCTGCGCGGCGCCGACGCGCCCGCGCGGGCACGCGCCGTCGCCGCCGACAAGCGCCAGGTCGTGGCTCCTGTCGACCCCGACGATGTGCCCTTTTAGCGGCGACAAAGTACACAGGCTTGTGTGAGAATGCCCGCCATGACGTCGGACAGCGAACGGCTTGACGCCGTCCTCGTCGAACGGGGCATGGCGCCGACACCGGCTCGCGCCCAGGCCCTGATCGCCGCCGGACTTGTCGAAGTCGACGGCGCCCGTGCCACGGCAGCCAGCCAGCGCGTCAAGGGCGAACCGGGAATTCGCATCATCGGAAAGGATCATCCGTGGGCGTCGCGCGGCGGCCTCAAACTCGACTCAGCACTCGAGACCTTCGGCGTCGACTGCGGCGGACGTGTCGCCCTCGACGCCGGCGCCTCGACGGGTGGTTTTGTCTCGGTCCTTCTGCATCGGGGCGCACGGCTCGTCTATGCCGTTGATGTGGGACGCGGCCAACTGCTGACGGATGTCTCCTCCGATGTGCGAGTTGTTGTCATGGATGACACCAACCTGAGGACACTCGAGGCCCTGGACGGCGAGGTTCCCTCACTTGTCACCCTGGATCTTTCGTTCATCTCCATCAGGGCGGTGATGCCTGCCCTGATGCGGATCGCGCCCGGCGCCGAGGTTGTCGCCTTGTTCAAACCACAGTTCGAACTGCCGCGCGACGACGTCGGCAGGGGAGGGGTGGTCAAGGATCCGGAGATGTCGGTGCGTGCCGCCAGTGACTTTCTCGCCTGGATGACAGCGGAGAACGGTGCGACAGTGCATGCGGAACCCGTGGAAGCAGCTGTGCGCGGTGCCAAGGGTAACCAGGAATTCCTCGTCCACTTCACGCTGGCGGGTACCTCATGAGTGCGCCCCCCGAAATCGGCGTCATCCTGCATCCCGGTGAGGAGCATGTCGTCGCCGCCGTGGCCAGGGCTGCCTCGGCCTCTGGATGGTCGACGTGGAGCGCCGCTACCGATGTGGCGGCCGCCGTCACCGCCCATGCGTCGACAACACGCCTGCTCATTACCGTCGGTGGCGACGGCACGTTCCTGCTGGGGGCGCGTTTAGTGGCACCGCTGGGGATCCCTGTCCTCGGTGTCAACCGCGGTCGTCTCGGCTTTCTCGCCGACGTCGAGGTCGATGAGGTTCCCTCGGCAGTTGAAGCATTCGTCGGCGGCCGCTGCACGTCGCAGGGACGGCGTCTGCTTCAGGCCTCGGCAGGTGACGGCACGTCGCAGTTCTCGGCAGTCGCCGTCAACGACGTCGTCATCAAGTCACCGGGCGTATCGGTGGTGCGCTTGCGCATCGAGGTCGACAATGAATTGCTCGGTGACTTCGATGCCGATGGAGTCGTCATCGCCACCGCCACGGGGTCCACCGCCTACGCGCTATCGGCAGGCGGCCCCCCCGTTGATCCACGCGTCCGCGCCATCACCGTCGTACCGCTGGCGCCGCATGCCGTCATGACGCGCGCGGTTGTTCTTCCCGAGGGTGTGGAGATCCGGGTCACCGTCGAGCGCGGCCCCGTCGTCGTCGCTGCCGACGGTCAGCCTGAAGTGGCGCTTGCCGAGGGTTCGGTGGTCACTCTGGGGCCGGGACCCGAGCTTGAGGTTGTGTCGGTGCCGGGTGCGCCGACATTCCTCCATAGGCTCCACGCCAAGTTGCGCTTCGGGACTCCTCTCAAGGCTCGCGAGCATCCGCTGCATCCCGACGCCGAGGAGTCCGTCTGATGGGCCTCGCCGAACTGCGCATCGACGGTCTCGTTGTCATGCGCCGCGCCACGGTCACACCGGGCAGCGGCTTCTCCGTCCTGACCGGCGAGACGGGTGCTGGAAAGTCGGTGTGCATCGCTGCGCTGCGGCTGGCGCTGGGTGGCCGCGCTGAAGGCGACCTCATCTCTCCGGGGTGCGACAAGGCACGCGTCGCGGCCGTGTTCGACGCCGTCTCGGACGAGGTGCGTGAGCGCCTCGAGGTCGCCGGCATCGATCCTGGTGACGATGTTCTGACTCTCGCCCGTGAACTGGTGCGAGAGGGCCGCGGCACCTGCCGCATCAACGGTGCTCTGGTGTCGCTTGCCGTCATGCGCGACATCGGAGATCTGCTCGTCGACGTCACGGCTCAGGGCGCGTCGCAACGCGTCGTGCGCGGCCCCTGGCAGCGCGATCTGCTGGATACCTGCGGCGGTGCGCAACTGCGTGCTGCCCGCAAGGCCACTGCCGCAGCAGTGTCCGCGTGGCACGAGGCTCAGGCTGCGATGGCGAGCGCACGTCGCCTGGCGGACAGCGGGGCAGCGGAAATTGCCAGAGCACGCGACACCATCACCGACCTCGACCCGATTCATCTGCGCCTGGGCGAGGATGCCGAACTGGCAGCCGAGGTCATGCTTCTGCGCGCTGCGGCGGCGGTGACTGCCGGCGCTGCGGCACTGCACTCCGCCGCAGCGGGTGACGGCGGTGCCGCCGACATCGTGGCTGCCGCCATGGCGCAGTTGAGCGACAACGCCGGTATCGATGTGGTCGACGACCTCGTTGGGTCCGCTGCCGACATCGTGGAACGCCTTCGCGATCTCGGTGTGGTGGCGCGTCGGACTGCGGAGGCCGTCGTTCATGACGATGCGCGGCTGGCGAGCGTCGAAGAGCGCCTCGACGTGCTGGCGCGGGTGCGCCGCCGTTTCGGCAGCATCGACGAGGCCATCACTGCACTGCGTTCTGCGGAAGAACTTGTCGACGCCGCTGCCGGCGGCGCCGACCTCGAGGCGCTGGAGAATGCCGCGGCAGCAGCCGCTGACGCCGCCGGTCGTGGCGCCACCGAGTTGTCGGCGGCGCGGCGCCTCGCCGCACGAACGCTCGAGAAGGCCGTCGGCGCCGAGCTTGCCGGTCTGGAGATGGCCGATGCTCGCTTCCGCGTCACCCTGACGACGTCGCCTGACAGCGCCGGTGTGCTGCACGACGGTGTGCGCGTGCGCTGCAGCCTTCATGGCATCGACGATGTGCAGTTCCGCCTGGCGACCAATGCGGGAGCGATTCCAGTCCCTCTCGATGAAGGCCCCTCCGGTGGTGAGTTGTCGCGCCTGGCCCTGGCGCTGCGCGCGGTAACGGCGTCGGAGGATGCCGCGACTGTTGTCCTCGATGAGATCGATACCGGTGTCGGTGGCGAAACCGCCGCCAGGATCGGCGATCTGCTCAGCCGCACTGCGCAGGCTCAGCAGGTCATCGCGGTGACACATCGTCCCGAGATCGCCGCCCGGGCGACAACGCATCTGCTGGCTGTCAAGGCCACGGCTGCGGGGGTGACGACGACAGAGGTGACCGAGGTCACAGGCGCCGAGCGCATTGACGAGATGGCCCGGCTGATGTCGGGAAGGGTCACCGCCGCGGCCAGGGCCCGGGCGGCTGAACTCCTGGAGGAAGGCGCCGCCACCTCGACACCCCCCGCGATTCGTACCATTCGACCCCATGGATGACGAGACCCCTTCCGGCGACATTGCGATCGCAGAAACCGCGGAGCCCGCTCTGAGGTTCCCCGTCGAGGTTCCCGGGTTCGCCGGCTCGCTGGAGCAACTGGTGATCCGCGCCCAGCGCGGTGAGATCGATCTCTCCCAGGTTCCCGTGTCCCGCATCACGTCTGACTTCCGCCGCCTCCACGCCTCCGAGAACAAGCCCGACCTGCGCGACACCGCCGACTTCATAGGCCTCGTGTCGCGTCTGGTCAACCTCAAGGCTCAGGCCGCCCTGCCCGATCCCTCGGCAACCGGTGGCGAGGAGAGCGAGGACACGACACCTGTCGACGACGCGGGCCGCCGCCTCGCCGAATACCGCCTCTTCAAGGCAGCCGCCGAGGCGCTGCTTGCCGAGGCCGCCGAGGAGGGTGCGCGTAGCTTCCTCGGACTTGTGGCCTCGGAAGAGGTGCCTGTTGAGCGCCTGCGCATTCCCCCGGAACGCCTTGCCGCTGCCTTCCGTGCCGTACTCGAGCGTCTCAACGAGATCGAGCCGCTGCCCGTCGGCACCGTCACCTTCTCGGTGGAGGAGATGGCAACGCGCCTGCGCCTTCGCATCGGTGAGGCCGGCTCGCTCCGTTTCGAGGAGATCTTCGACGGTGTCGGCTCACGCCTCGAGGCTGTCGCCCTGTTCCTCGGACTCCTAGAACTGCTCCGCGACGGCGAGGTCATCGTCGACCAGGTCGAATCGCTGGGTCCCATCACGGTGCGCGTCCATGGCTGACTGGACGCAAACAACCGAGGTTGAGGAGGCGCCCGCTGCGCCTGTCGAGATGCTCGACCCCGTCGACGTCTCCGACGAGGACGACGACGTTGTTGATGCCGCACCGCAGCTCGATCACTTCGGCCGCGCAGTGGTGCCGGAGTGGGTGGCGTCGGCAGAACCCGAAGACCTGACTCGCGTTCTCGAGGCGATCTGCTTCTCGCTCAATCGTCCGGTGACGATTGCGGAAGCGGCGACCATCCTGGGGACATCGGAGCGCATAACACAGCGCACCGTCGAACTTCTCGGCGATGAACTGCGTGAGCGCGGTCTCATGGTGCAGCGCCACAAGGATGAGTTCCAACTGGTGACGCGGCCTCAGGTGACCTGGGTCGTGCAGCGCGCGCTCAATCCCGAGCGGCCGGGACGCCTCAGCAAGGCAGCCCTCGAAACTCTTGCCATCGTTGCCTATCGCCAGCCGGTGACCCGCGCTGTCGTCGAGGCCATCCGCGGCGTGTCCTGCGAGGCGGTCCTTGATTCCCTGGAACGCCGTGGCCTGCTGGCCGAGGTCGGACGCCAGGATTCGCCGGGCCACCCCCGCCTCTTCGGCACAACGTTGCGCTTCCTGCAGATCGTGGGGCTGGAGCAGATCGATGATCTGCCGCCTCTCCCCGAGGGGATGGTGCTGCCCGATGTTGACGCTGGTGTGTGGGACGAACTTCCTGATGCCGAGTTGGAATCGGTAACGGCGCCCACGTGGGACGCGCAGCCCGAGTCGTGACATCGGTGTCCGGCGAGCGGCTCAACAAGTTTCTCGCCCGGCGCGGAGTGTCGTCGCGGCGCGGTGCCGATGATTTGATCAGCGCCGGGCGCGTGACCATCAACGGTGTCACAGCCGAGCTCGGTTCCACTGTTGAGCCCACTGATGCAGTTCTTGTTGACGGTGCCGAGGTGGCGGCGTCGCCGGCACCTGCCACGTACATGCTCAACAAGCCGCCGGGAGTCGTGTCGACACGTCGTGATCCGCAGCGTCGGCGCACCGTGATGGACATGGTCGAGAGGGTTGCCGGATTGGTGCCGGTGGGCCGCCTCGACGCCGACAGCCGCGGTCTGCTCCTGCTGTCCAATGACGGTGAGTTGACGCATCGCCTGACGCATCCCCGCCACGGAGTCACCAAGGTCTATCACGTTCGCCTGCGCGAATCCCCCGACAGCAAGAAGCTCGATGTTCTTGAACGCGGCGTCGCGCTGGACGACGGTCCCGCGCAGCCGATCCGCGTCGCCATCGTTGACCACGCCAAACATCATGTGATCGAGATTGAGATGGGGGAGGGGCGCAACCGCGAAGTGCGGCGCATGTGTGCCGCCGCCGGCCTCGATATCACCGATCTGCGCCGGGTCTCCTTCGGGCCCCTGAAACTCGGCGATCTGCGTGAAGGCGAGTCGCGGCATCTCTCGTCGCGAGAGACGGCAGCGCTGTATGCGGTGGCCGGTCTGCCGTCACCGCGGCGCGGCGCATGACGGCACCCGTTCTCACCGTTGACGGCAGGTCCGGCAGCGGCAAGACGACACTCGGGCGCCGCCTGGCGCGGCATTACTCTCTGCCGCTTGTCGATACAGGTCTCGTCTACCGCGGCGTCATGGTGGCCGCCGTGCGCCGCGGCATCGGGGCTGACCAGACTGAGCAGTTGGCAGCCTTGGCAACCTCGGTGACGCTCGAGGTCAACACCGATTCTGCGGATGATCCGGCGTGGTTGCTGCGTGTCGATGGCGAGGATGCAGGCCCGCTCCTCCGCGATCCTGCGCACGCGCTGTTGCTGTCCACCATCAGCCAGATCCCCGCTGTCCGCCGCGCCCTGCTGCCGCTGCAGC
>JBEPVH010000097.1:0-7101 GCA_041691115.1 bacterium
GTGGAAGAATGCGTCGCCGATCTCGCCGCCGATGACGGCGCCGGCGGCGATCATTCCGCCCACTGCGACTGCTGCAAGATGTTGGGAGCAAGAACGCCGAACGCGACGACGGCGGCAGCGCCGGCGACCGCGGTCACGGCAACACCGACGACGTGCGCCAGAAAGCTCTTGACGCCACTCTCGGAGAAGCGGGGAAGCTGCATGTAGATGGACTCCTTCCTGCGGTTGAACCTGCTCGCCTGGTTGCGAGCGGGCGCAACTATGCCGCTTTCGGGTCCCCTTCTACAAGCGACGCCCCCGCAGGTAGGCAACGGCATCCATGCGTCGCGATCCGGGTGCCTGAACCTCGTCGATGCGAAACGTTGTCGCGTCCGCCGCACCAATCAGGACAGATGTTTCATTTGCGTCAGGCGTCACTGATGCCGGTGAGGCGGCGTCGACGACATCTCCGCTCCAGATGCGCACATCAAGACCTGCCAGAGGTGCAGTGACGCCAGGCCACGGCAACAGGCCTCGGACCATGCGCTCCACCTGAACGGCCGTGTGCACCGACCAGTCCACCTTGCCGTCGTCACGGGTCAGGCGCGGTGCCAGCGTCGCCAGGGCGTCGTCCTGTGGCGTCACAGGCAACTGACCGGCTGCAAGCCCGTCCAGGGTCTCTCCGAGCAGTGCAGCGCCGAGTGCAGCCAATTCATCGGTGAGCTGCGGCGTTGTCGCATGGGGACCGACGGCGATGCTCCGGGTGGCGAAGACCGGCCCGGTGTCCAGACCCGCCTCCATCTGCATGATCGAGATGCCCGTCACCTCGTCGCCGGCGAGGATGACAGCGGCGATGGGGGCGGCGCCGCGCCATCGCGGCAGCAGCGACGCATGAACGTTGACGCCGCCGAGGCGGAAGCCGTCGAGAAGGGCCTGCGGCAGGATCTGGCCGTAGGCGGCGACGACGAGGACGTCAGCGCCGACAGCAAGAACTTCGGCGGTGGCTTCGGGGCGACGGATCCGCTCCGGCTGCAGCACCGGCACACCCAGTGCAATGGCGGCGTCGGCGACGGGCCGCGGCGCCGGTTTGCCGCGGCTGCCCGGTCTGTCCGGCTGCGTCACCACGGCGACAAGCTCACAGTGCTGGGCAGTGGCGTGGAGGGACGGCACCGAAAACGGCGCGGTGCCGGCGAAGACGGCGCGCAAGGCCACCGTCAGACGTTCACCTCGAGCTCGGCATCCTCGTCGGCATCCTTCCACTCGCGCAGCGTCCCGGGCGTCACCTTGGAGGTGAAGAGGACACCGTCGAGATGGTCGATCTCGTGCTGGATGGCCCGGGCCAGAAGATCGTCGCCCTTGATGCGCACTTCCTTGCCGTGGCGGTTGAGGCCCTTGGCCACGACGCGCTCACAGCGCGCCACCTCGCCGATCAAACCGGGAACGGAGAGACAGCCCTCGTAGCCCACCTGCTCACCCTCGCAGCGCACAACCTCGGGGTTGGCAAGCTGGAATACCTGGTTGTCGACCTTGAGGACGATGACGCGTAGAGAGGATCCCACCTGAGGAGCCGCCAGGCCGACGCCTTCATTCTCGGTCATCGTTTCCACCATGTCGTCCATCAGCTTTCGGATCTGGTCGTCGACACGGGGCACGCGGGATGCCTTGGTGGTGAGGACCGGATCGTTGTCGGCGACAACGACGACGGGGAGGATGGCCATGGGATGAACCTCAGGGTGACGGGTCGACGTCGATGGACCAGGACCCGCCGCCGCGTCCACGGCCGGAGGGGAGCCCATCGAAGACGGTCTCGATGCCTTCGCCCTTGACGGTGAACTGCCAGCGATAGTCGCCACGCAGCTTGTGCAGGAACGCAGGCGTCGGGCCGAGAACGGCAAGCCCTGTGCCGGCGCCGAGTTTATCAGAGAGTTTTTCGACCCACGCCTGTGCCTCGGCCTCGCAGATCGCGTCATCCTTATTGCTGAAGGTGCAGGTCACCATTCGCGAATACGGCGGGAATCCGGCGGCGCGGCGCATGCGCACCTCCTCGCGGGCAAATCCCAGGTAGTCGTGCGTCATGGCGTGGCGGACCGCGTAGTGACCCGGCGTATAGGTCTGGATGATCGCCCGTGCCGCCTCTTCACCGCGCCCCGCCCTGCCCGCCACCTGGGTGAGCAGCGAGAACGTGACCTCGCCGCTGCGGTAGTCGGGGAAGTGCAGCGCCGAATCGGCGTTGACGACGCCGACCAGGCGCACGTTGCCGAGGTCCCATCCCTTGGCCACCATCTGGGTGCCGATGAGGCAGTCGGCCTCACCATTGCGGAAGGCGTCATAGATGGTGAAGTAGGCATCGCGCGTCGCCGTCGTGTCCCTGTCCATGCGCAGCAGGCGCATCGTGGGGAAGCGCTCGCGCATCTCCGCCTCGAGCCGCTCGGTGCCGGCGCCGAGCAGGCGGATGGCCGTCGACGAGCACGACGGGCACACCGACGGCAGGCTCCGAGTCATGCCGCAGTAGTGACAGTCGCAGCGCCGACGTTCGTGGTGGTAGACGAGCGACACCGAACAGGAATCACACGACAGGGCCTCACCGCAGGTGCGGCACATGACGACGGTTGCCGTGCCGCGTCGGTTGAGGAACAGAATCGACTGCCCGCCCTGCTCATGGCATTCGCGCAACGCCTGCGCCAGGGAATGCGACAGCGGCGAGAAGTTGCCTGCCTTGAGTTCCTCGCGCAGATCGACGACCTCGATGGCCGGCATCTCACGGCCGGTGATGCGTTCGGGCAGCGACACCAGTTCCAGGCCGCCTGTGTGAGCGGCGAAGAATGTCTCTACACGCGGTGTTGCCGACCCGAGAACGACGGGAGAATTCGTCAGCTTGCCCAGCTCAAGAGCCACGTCGACGGCGTGGTAGCGGGGCACACGATCCTGCTTGTACGCCTGCGCGTCCTCTTCATCGACGACCACGAGTCCAAGACGCGGCAGTGGCGCGAAGACGGCGCTGCGCGACCCGATAACGACGTCCACCTCGCCATCGCGGATACTGCGCCACTCCTTGGCCCGCGCGGCATCGGTGAGGGCTGAGTGTATCACCGTCGTGCGCCCGGGGAAACGGGCGGCGAAACGGCGGATCGTCTGCGGCGTCAGCGCGATCTCGGGAACCATCACGATGGCCTGGCGTCCTGCCCGCAGGGTGGCAGCTATCGCTGTCAGATAGATCTCAGTCTTGCCGGCACCGGTGACGCCGTGGAGCAGGACCCGGCGGTGCTCGTGCGCTGCGATGCCGTCGAGCAAGGGCTGCACGGCCACCACCTGCGCAGCGCTCAACTGCGGCGGCAGCTCGATCTCTAAGGCAGCTGCATGAGCGGCTTCAACGGCCGCCGAGCGCACCCGCGGGCCGCGCTTACGGCCGCCCGGCTTGGCATTTCGAACCCCCTTGGGAACCATTGCCTTGATGACCTCGCCCAGAGGTGCGCAGTAGCGTCGCGACACCGCCCAGGCAAGTTCCACAAGGTGCGGAGCCAGCAGCGGCGCCTCGTCGAGAACGGAGGAGATGGCCTTGGCGTCGTCGTGGCCGGCCCCGTCCACCGAGACGATGACGCCGACGATCTCCTTGGTCCCAAACGGCGCCTCGACGCGCATCCCGACAATGGCGCGTTCGGCCAGGTCATCGGGCACCAGGTACGTGAATACGTCCCGGGGCAGGACCGAGCGGGTGTCGGGAACGACCTCGGCGAAGCGCACGCCAGCAGTGTGGCGATTCCGGGCGTCAGGTGTCTGTCGAGGGCCGGATCTTTGTCCGCGCACTGTCCGGGGCAGAGGTTGAGACTGGATTCCATGAAGGACGGACGTGTCACGGTGCTCGTGGCCGAGGACAACCGCCATCTTGGCGATGCCCTTGAGACGTTCCTTCAGCGTGCCGATATCGAGGTGACCCTGGTCCGTGACGGCCAGGCGGCCATCGAGGCGGCCCAGGAGGCAGGTGAGCCGTTCGACATCGTGGTCACCGACAACAACATGCCGCGCCGCTCGGGCATGGAGGTGGCGACGGTCTTGCGCCGCGTCGCCGCCTACAGCGAAACGCCGATCTTCCTCTTCACGGCCAACGACCGTGCCGAGTTCGACAACCTCGATCCCCTCGCCGTGGAGTACGTCGACAAGTCGGACATCATGGGTCTGCGCGCCGCCGTGCACGAGACAGCCGACGGCATCGCCGCCGGGGGAGATCTGGGCTAACGCCCGAACCCCGTCTCTGATGGGCCACGCGGGGTAAACCGTGCGCGCTCCTGAGGCATCATTCCAGTGTGTACTGCGCCAGGGTCCTGCTTCTGTGCTCTGTGGTGGCACTGTCCTCGTGCGGAACAGTGCGCCCAGCCAACCCGGCAGGCACGCCCACGGCGGCGGTCACGCCCACGCCGGCACGCACGCCCACGTCGGGCGGCGCGACGGGGAACGTCACGCTAACTGGAACGGCCAAGGCGGACATCCGCGGTGTCAGCGTCACCGGCCCGGGCTGTGAGACCAGCACGGTGGCCCAGGACGTTTACCTTCCGGAGCACCGCGACTTCCACGCATCGATGACCGGCGACGGCGGCTGGGTATTGGATCTGGTGGTCGAGCCGTATACGGGACCCGGTACCTATACGAGCGCCGTCGAGAACAGGATGGTCGTGCGCATCAAGCGTCCCGGTCAGCAATTCACTGATCTGAGGACCCGTCACGACCTCCGGATCACTGTCGCCGCAGACGAGCGGTCCGGCTCATTTGAGGGCACATACGGAACGTTCGGCGGCGTCTACGGAATCTACGGCAAGGACGATGTCGAGTTCGGTCCGGCGCAGGGCTCCATCACGGGAACATGGTTCTGCTGAGGCCTCGGAATCGACGCTGGCAACGGGAGTCGCTAAGGCGACGGATGCGGAACGGCAACGACGTCGAGACCTTCGATCCCTTCGAAGTCGCGCGGATTAACCGTGTACAACGTGAGCCCATTGGCCATCGCAGTGGCTGCGATCAACGCGTCGTAAGCCCGCGCGGACGACTTGCGCCCCGATCGTCGGAGCGAGGCAGCAACTTGAGCAAATGCACGGGCGGCCACGACGTCGAAGGGAACTGCATCGAAGTCCGCTTCCGCCTGCTGCAGATGAGCCTGCCGCACCGCCCTCAACGCATCCGTTGCGGCGACGAGCGGGCCCGCCGACAACTCAGCGAGGGTTATTGCCGAGATCGACGCCTCGTCGGGCAATGTTCCCGGAGCCAATTCCGCGTTGAGAATGAGCGTATTGGTGTCGAGGAGGCCGCGAGCCATCTACATGCTCTGATCGACGATGGCGTCGATGTCGGCGCGGAGGAGCGCCGGATCCATCGCCGGAAGTCTGGCCCAGCGCTCGCGAAGCAAGGCTGTTGAGACGAACGTGCGGCGGCCGATGGGCCGTAGTTCGGCAACCGGACGGCCCGCCCGTGTGACGGTGAAGCTCTCGCCGGCCTCGACCCGGTCGATGAAATCGCCCCCCGAGTTCCTGAGATCGCGAATGCTGACGTCGGCCATGAGCACATTGTATCACCCGTGATACCCGTGAGACAGATGCATGCCACTTCAGGTGCGGGCGGGAAGCCGTGAGGCGATGACACGGATGATCTCGCGGGCCACGACGTCCTTGGGTGCCCGGGCCATCTCGTCGACGATGCCGTCCTTGTCGACGATGGTGACCGCGTTGTCGTCAGCGCCCATCCCAATGCCGGGGATGGAGACGTCATTGATGACACAGAGATCGAGGTTCTTGGCGCGCACCTTGCTCTGACCTGAGGCGATGGCATCGTTGGTCTCGGCAGCGAATCCGACGATGAACACCTGCTCGCGCACAGGGTCGTGGGCCAGACCTTTGAGGATGTCGATGGTCGGCACCAGATGCAGCGTCAGACCGGCTTCGGTCTTGTGGATTTTGTCCGGGGCCACGGATTCGACGCGGTAGTCGGCAACGGCGGCTGCCATGATGAGAATCGAGCCCGGCTTGAGTGCTGCATGTACGGCGGTGTTCATCTGATCGGCGGTACCGACTGCCTCAGTCGTGATGCCGGTGAGATCCGCAGGAGCGGACACTGTGGTGATGAGGTGCACGCGCGCACCCGCATCGCGCGCTGCGTGAGCCAGTGCATTGCCCATCTTGCCGCTGCTGCGGTTGCCGAGAAAACGCACGGGATCGATGGGTTCACGCGTACCACCCGCGGTGACCACCACGGCCTTGCCATGAAGCAGGCCGCCGTCAGTTGCCAAGCAACTGCTCGATCGCTGTGATGATGGCGGCGGGTTCGGCCATGCGACCGTTGGAGTCCTTGCCGGACGCAAGGCGCCCGGTGACGGGACCCGCGAAGGTGACGCCGCGCCCTGCCAGCAGTGCCACATTGGCGCGCGTTGCCGGGTGCTGCCACATCGTCGTCTCCATTGCCGGAGCGATGAGCAGGGGTGCTTCGCTGGCGAGTGCGGCTGAGGTCACGGGATCGTCGGCGAATCCATGAGCGAGACGGGCCAGGAGATTCGCCGATGCGGCAACGACCACCTGAATGTCAGCCCATGCCGCCAGATTGAGGTGCGTCATGCCGTTCTCGCCGGACACCTCTGGCGACGGCGCGTCCCACAGAGACGTCGCGACCTCATGGCCCGACAGAGACTGCAACGTCAGTGCAGTGATGAAGTGCTGCGCACCGTCGGTCATGGCTACGCGGACGTCGGCACCGCGGCGGCACAACTCGGTGATGACGGTACCCGCCTTGAAGGCGGCGACCGACCCACCCACGCCGACGAGGACATGGCGGCCGCCGAGAACCTCAGCCATGGTGGCGCTCTGCCTCGATGATCCCGAGGATCTCCTGGGCGGCGCGCTCGACGGAATCGTTCACCACCTGATGATCGTACGTCGCCGCCTCGGCGAGTTCGGCAACGGCGTTGGTGATGCGCAGTTCGAGGTTCTCGGGATCCTCCGTGGCGCGCTCCTCGAGACGGCGCCTCAGTTCGCCGGGCGACGGCGGCATGAGGAAGATGAAGACTGCCTCACCGGCGACGCGGCGACGCACCCGTTTCGCACCCTGGACGTCGATCTTGAGAACGATGTCCTCAGCCCGTTGGAG
>JBEPVH010000098.1:0-7092 GCA_041691115.1 bacterium
TTGAGCACCAGCGCCGAGCGCGCCACATGATCTTCGAACGGCCCTTCGTACGTGCAGGTTGCAACCCACTGCCACCAGAATTCCTGGGTGCTGCGCAGCAATTCCAGTGCATGTTCCAGGGACCACTTGTGGCGGCTGCACTGTCCGGCGCGCCCGGTGCGCAGTCCGAATGCCGCACCCTGCCCGGCGCGCAGCGTGAACGAGTGGTGGGGACCGTCGGTGCTTAGCGATGACTGGATGCAGATGTGATGCTTATCGAAGTCGGCATGCAGGCAGTTTCCCGATGTTGTCATCGCCAGCTTGCGGCGGCCATAGTCGGGCGCCGCATCGACCAACGATTCCATGGTCACCTCGCCGGCGAGGCAGTCGACGATGCGCACCACGCGAGGCTCGTTGTGGGGCCGTGCCTTTTCGGTGATCGTGCCAGGGTCGACGGGCATGAAGTCGATCACCGCGGCGACGCCCGTTGCAGTGGTGAATGTCGTCACCAGCACATTGCTGCGGTCGCGGTAGCGCTGTACGGACCGATGCTTGGAGGTGGGACGGATCTGCCAGTAGCCGCCGCGACGCGAGTCGAGAATGCGTCCGAAGATTGAGGCATCGTCGAAGCGCGGCAGACACAGCCAGTCGATCGAGGCGTCGCTGCCGACCAGTGCGGCGGAGCGACAGTCGCCGATGATGCCGTAGCCCGCGATCGGCAGATACCCGCCGCTGCGCCCTTGGGGCATCACCAGAATCGCCACCATGGCCGCGGCTTGAGGTGCATGAGCGTGGCAGCGTGCGTCAGCGCAGTGTTGCCCTCCACTGTGTTGCCCGCAGCACTCTCGGCAAGTCCCAAGTTGTAGAGAACCTGCGGATCCTCCGGCTCAAGCTCGGCGGCGCGGCGCGCGGCGACGAGTCCGCCGGGTATGTCGCCTGTATTGACGAGCAAAGTGGCGAGCGTGGTCTGCGCGCGCGCCGAGTCGGGCATGGCGTCGGCGGCCGCGCGCGACGCGATGAGGGCTTCTTGAAGATTGCCCTTCATGGCGCGGCTCGCAGCCAACAGCAACTGGTTGTCCGGCGACGGATCCGCCTCTGCCATCGCCGTGATCTTCTCGGCGGCGCCGGGCGTTGTCATGTCGAACCCATGGCGCTGCAGCATGCGGAATTGGGACAGTTCCCAGATCGGAATGCGCAACGACCGCGCCGCAGCGGGAATGCGTGGCGGACGCCGGTTGCCGACGGTCACGGCCGCTTAGTAAGAGTCCTCGGGACGTGCATCACTGTCGTCATCGGCAGGAGGATCGTCGTCCTCTTCCTCGTCGTCATCGGCAACAGCAACGGGAGCCGTCGCGTCGGCGTCGAAGTCCTCCGATGTCTGCATGCCGTCATCGGTGTTGCTGTCGTCGTCGTCACCGGTGTCGTCGGCGTCGGCAGCATCCAAGCCTTCGGCGTCGATGCCGCGTGATGCGAGCAGCGAATCCTTGGCGTAGGGGCGGAATTCAGTTGCACGTCCGGTGCGCGAAACAGGGAACGACGGCGTGCCCGTGTTCTCAGCGGACTGGAACTCTTCGCGGATCATGATTTCAACGCGCTGGCCTTCGACGCGCGCCACGGCAGCCGTGTAGCGGTTGCCCTTCTCGATCAGACCGATGAGGCGACGGGCCAGCTTGGGATCAACGTCTCCCAGGAGGACGCCGCGGCTGGTCCGGGCTTCGAGCCTGGCATCGGTGATGTCGAGTTCGACGACGTCACCGGGTGCCACGTTGACCGACAGGGACTTCTGAGGCGCCACCAGGACCGAGAGGACCGAGACGCCGGGCTCCTCGGTGAAGAGATCCACATCGATAGCGGCGGTGGTGGTGGCTAGCGGAGCCGACGATTCCATCAGCGTGGCGATCTTGCGGGTGTTCTTCTGGGCGATGAGATTGAGCGGGTTGAGTTCCAGGGTGTGGGTATATGCCTCAAGGGCATCTCGGAGGTGGCCAAGCTCGGTCTGAGCCTTGCCGATCCGGTTGTAGGTGTCCTCATCGGCGCCATGGCGCTCGACGAGGGCGTTATTCACTGTCAGGGCTTCCTGCCACCGGCTTTCAAGGGCCAATGCGATGGCTTCCTCGACGTAGAGGGCACGAGGCTTGACCCGCTCGGCTTCGGTCACTTAGTTGCTCCAAAAAGGGCCACCGCGAGTTCGGTATGATACCCGCTCACTGCCGCCAACCCATGTCTGTAAGCGGGTGCAGTACGTCATGACAAAGATCATCGCCATCGCCAACCAGAAGGGAGGCGTCGGTAAGACTACAACCGCCGTCAACCTAGCAGCCGCTCTAGCGGATGCTGGACGGCGCGTCCTCGCCATCGATCTCGATCCGCAGGGTCACCTCACGATCAATATGGGGTGCCGCCGTCCGGACGATCTCGAGCTGACCGTCTACAACGTGCTCATCGATCAGTCGACGACTGTCGAAGAGACCCGCCTTCGTGCCGAGGAGATGAAGCTCGACTTCCTCCCGGCCAACATCGAGCTCTCCGGAGCCGAGCTGCAGCTGGTCACCGAGTTCGGCCGTGAGTCCGTGCTCAAGGAGAAGCTGGAGCCTGTCCTCGAGCACTACGACTACGTGGTCATCGATTGCCCGCCCAGCCTTGGCCTCCTCTGCGTCAACGCCCTGGTCGCGTCGACAGACGTGATCATCCCGCTGCAGTGCGAGTACTTCGGCATGAAGGGCATGCAGCAGTTGCAGCGGACCATCGACAGGGTCAAGGCCAAGCTCAACCCTGAGCTGGAGATCGCCGGCATCCTGCCCACGATATTCAAGGCCCGGACGCTCCACAGCCAGGAGGTCCTGGATCTGGTGCGCGAGCGCTACGAGGACCAGGTGTTCGACATCACAGTCGATGCCTCGATCCGCTTCGCCGAGACGCCGCTTGCGGGTCAGTCGATCCTCCAGTACGCGCCTCAGTCGCCCGGTACCAAGTCCTACAAGGCGCTCGCCAAGGCAGTCATCAAGCGCTCCGAGCGCGAGGTCTCGGTTCGCGGGGAGGCGGTGCAGACGCGTGAGCGCGTCCGCTCCGGCAAGGCGTGATGGGGGGATTCCGCCGCGCTCAGCTGCGCGGCAGCGAGGAACTCTTCCGTCCCACCAGCGATGACGAGCCGGTCCTCGAACTCGAGGAGACGGGACGGATCGCACCGACGGTGACGCGGCCCAGACCCCTGGCAGGGCGTGAGGAGGAGACGGCCTCGATCGTTCCCAACCTGCCCTCGCACGACAGCCGCTCGCTGCGCCTGACCGCCGAGGAGATCGAGGTCATCGCCGACGCCCTTCAGTACCTCAAGTTCCCCAACAAGGCGCCGGCCCGGCCCTCGGTCGACGAGTTCGAGCGCCTCGAGGAACTACGTCAGAAGGTCCTGGACCAGCAGTAAGCCGGTTCAGGCGGCGGGGTCGATCCAGAGATGGACTGACCGCGCCCGGAGAACGGCGGCACCATTGGCCACGGCCAGGCGGGCCGTCAGACCACCGATGGCTGTGCGTTCGGCCGCCGGAATGTCGTCCCAGGCAGCCCGCAGGATGAACGTCAGCATCTGACGCCCGGCCTCCGAGGGGGCGAACCTGGCCTCCCGGAAGAACGGCCGCGCATCAACGGTGGCAGCGACGGTCTCGGCGAAATGGCCGATGCCCTGAGCCTCGAGCCAGGCATCCACCTCCTCCCCGGCGCCGCGGATGGCGAAGCCACCGCGGCTCTCCATCAGGGCTGAACGCAGGCGCACGTCGTCGGAATCCCGCGATAGCAGGACGACCAGCGCCGCCCCGTCGCGGGCCCTGACGGCAGATCGGAGTGCCGTGACCGCCGCGTCCCAGTCGTCCACGTAATGGAGGAGGTGGGCGGAGATGGCAAGGTCGAAGTCCCCGCCCGACGGCGGCGCCGCCCCGGCTGCGGCAGCAGCGGCCATGAAAGCGTCACGCATCGCCGGATCGGCGTCGGCGCAGTGCACCCGAAGCAGCCTGCCGTCACCGCCACGCGCCTCGACGATGCTGCGGATCAGCGGGATCTCAAGGTCACCGCGCCCGGCACCAACAAAGAGAATCGATACGTCGTCCGCCGGGTCGGCGAGACGCACCGCCAGTTCGGGGCGCTCCGCGTGCAATCGCCTCGCAATTGCGGACACGGCAACGTGCTTTTCATCCGTATGACGCAGGTATGCCGCAAACGCATCACGCTGCTCGGCTGGAGCCGGCGACCGCAGCGGGCCGCCTTCAATCTCCATCATCAATCTCCCCTGGGAGATCCGCGAAGACTGTTGCGGCGGTGCCTCGGGCATGCGCCCGGATCATGTCACGGATCGGACGAGGCTGCAGCCCCTTGTTCGACATCCCCACCCCTCTCCGTACAACGCGTGCGTTGCTATCCCACATTAGGAGAGGTCACCCGGACATTTCGGGGACAATCAGCGCGCGTCACGCAGTTGTGACGCGAATCAGCTCTTGGTGTAGAGCGCCTCGATTTCGGCGGCGTACTTCTCAGCGACCACCTTGCGCTTCACCTTGAGGGTTGGCGTCAGCTCGTCCCCCATCGTGAAATCTTTGCCGAGCAGCTTCCACGTCTTGACCTGCTCAACCTGGCTGAGGTTCTTGTTGACCACAGCGATATGCGCGGCGATGGCGTCTTTGACGGCGCTGCTGCCGGCAACGACGCTGAGGTCCTCACCAAGATTGTTCTGCTTGGCGAAGCGCGCGGTCTCTTCAGGGTCGAGGGTCAGCAGAGCGGAGACAAACGGTCGCCTGTCGCCGATGGCAACGGCATTGGCGATGAGCGGATGCTGCTTGAGCGCACCCTCGATGTTGCTCGGGGCGATGTTCTTACCGCCGGCGGTGATGATCAGATCCTTCTTGCGGTCGGTGATGCGCAGGTAGCCGTCGGCATCAAACTCGCCGACATCACCGGTGTGCAACCAGCCATCGATCAGGGTTTCGGCAGTCGCCGCATCTTCCTTGTAGTAGCCCGCGAAGACATTGGCGCCGCGGACGAGAATCTCGCCGTCGGCAGCGATTTCGACTTCGATTCCGGGAAGGCGGGTACCGACAGTGCCAACGCGCGACAGACCGGGACGGTTGAGCGTCGTCAGCGCCGATCCCTCGGTCTGGCCGTAGCCCTCGCACACTTCGAGGCCGAAGGAACGGAAGAACACCAGGACGTCGGGCGAGATCGGTGCAGCGCCACAGACGAGAATCCGCGCCTGGTCAAAGCCCAGGGCGGCACGCAGCTTCGACAGCACCAACTTGTCAGCGAACTTGTGTTGCCGCGCCAGCATTCCGTCCACCGGCTTGCCGTCACGCTCCGCCTCGTACACACGGCCACCCGTCTTCAAGGCCCAGCGCGCCAGCGCCCGACGATGCACGGGCGCCTCGTCGACGCGGTTCTTGATCGTCTGCGCCATCTTTTCCCAGATGCGCGGGACGCCGAAGAACAGAGTCGGCTTCACCTCCTTGAGACGTTCCCCCAGATTGGGAATGCCGTCGAGGAACCACGTCGGGTTGCCGAACATGTACGACCGGAACTCACTGACAATGCGCTCGGCCACATGAGCCAGCGGCAGATAGCTGAGCACGCGCTCGTCAGGTCCGGAATCGAGGAACGTGAGCAGTGCATCGGCGACAGCGGCGATGTTCTCATGCGTCAGGGTCACCGCCTTGGGCGGACCCGTCGTACCCGATGTGTAGATCAGCGTAGCGATGTCGCCGAACCCGACAGACGCGGACCGCTCATCAATCTCGGCGCCAACGGAACTCTTCTGGAGTTCCTTCTCGCCGTCTCCCAGGGCGTCGCCCCAGGGAACTGCAAAGCCATCCTCGGACGGTGCCTCGAGACCCTCGATCACGATGACGCGGCGCAGCGCCGGCAGCGACTTGCGCACTTCGAGAAGCCTTTCGAGGATCGCCGGATTCTCGACGATCGCCACCTTGGTCTCGGAATGGCCGAGGACGTAGCCGCCCTGCTCAGCGGAGAGCGTCAGGTAGACGGGAACGGGACGGCAGCGGAGCATGAGAATGCCCATGTCGGCGATGTGCCACTCCGGCCGGTTGTTGGACCAGATGGCGACATGCTCCTGCGGAGCCACGCCCTCTTTGACCAGGTATGCGGCCAGGCGGCGCGAGGCGACGCCGAAGTCACCCCAGGAGATGGAACGGTAGCGACCCGCTGCCCGGAAGTAGAGAGCCGGGGCGTCGGCCCGGTCCCGCAGCTGCCCCAAGAAATGATCCACCAGCGTCAGATGCCGGGTTTTGGCCGAAGACCCTCCGCCTGTGGTTGCCGATGTGACGGAGTCGGCGGCGGCGGATTCTGCAGGCGTGATCATGGGGGGGCTAATGATAGGGTCGCGCGGTGGTCATCGGCACGCTCACCGTCACGCTTCAGATTCCGGCCAGCCAGTCCCTCAAGGACAAGCGCCAGGTGGTGCGGTCGCTGACGGCGCGGCTGCGGCGCACCTTCAACGTGGCGGTGGCCGAAATCGAGGACCAGGACAAGTGGCAGATCGCCACGATCGGCATCGTCGCGGTCTCCGCGGATACCCGGCATGTCGACGAGATGTGCCAGAAGGCGCTGTCCATGGTTGAGGAAGAGGGCGAGGCCCAGATAACGCGTTCACAGTTCGAGCTTGTCCACGTCTGACGCCGTGCCCTCCGTGGCCGACCTCGTGGCGGCGTATGCGGACACGCTGGCATTCGAGCTCGACTCGTTCCAGCAGGAGGCCATCGAAAAGTTCGAGGCTCACCGCGGTGTCATCGTCGCCGCCCCCACGTCGTCGGGCAAGACGGTGGTCGCGGAATACGCCATCTGGCGATGCCTGGCTGCCCCGGCGCATCTGAAGCGCCCTGCGGCGGAACCCGACAGGGTCATCTACACGACGCCACTCAAGGCGCTGTCGAACCAGAAGTACCACGACCTCTGCAACGCCTACGGCGACGCCAACGTCGGCCTCATCACCGGTGAGCACACCATCAATGACGCAGCCCCGGTGATCGTCATGACGACCGAGATTCTGCGCAACGTTCTCTACGACGAACCCGGGCGCGTCGACAGAGTCGGCGCCGTTGTCCTCGACGAAATCCACTACATCTG
>JBEPVH010000099.1:0-7070 GCA_041691115.1 bacterium
CGCTGGGCGGGAATGGCCGACGTGAAGCGCGGGGCGTTGGTCTTGCGCGGCGCCCGCTTGGGTGCCGGGGACGGCTTGCCGGTACGGGCGGAGGGCGACGCTGTGCGCTTCGACGGAGGTCCGGTCTTCTTAGGCATTGCGGCCGCGACGGTACCACGCAACCGCTGAGATCAGCGGCCCTGCAGCACCAATTCAGCCACCTGTACGGCGTTGGTGGCGGCACCCTTGCGCAGGTTGTCGGCGGAGAAGAAGAGGGCAATACCGCGGCTACGCCCCGGATCCTGGCGAATCCTACCGACAAGCACATCGTCCTGACCCGCGGCGTCGCGAGGCGTCGGATAGCTCTGCGCCGCAGGATCGTCGACGACGCGAATTCCGGGCGATGACGCCAGCAGAGCCGCAACCGCCGCGACGTCGACGGCATCGCCGAATTCCACCCACACGGCGGCCGAATGCCCCACCGCCACGGGAACGCGAACAGTGGTCACGGAGATGGCAAGGTCATCGGCACCGAGAACGCGCCGCGTCTCATCGACGATCTTGACCTCCTCCTCGGTGTCGCTGCCGTACATCGACCAGCCGCCGGGGATCACATTGCCGTGCAATACATGGGGATACACACTGTGTTGAGGCGGCATACCCGCGGCGTCGGCGCGCTCCTGCGCTGTCAGTTCCTCAAGAAGGTTGCGGCCGCCGCCGGACGCCGCCTGATACGTCGCCAGAGTCACGTGCTCGATGCCGTACGCCCGGTGCAGCGGCGCCAGCACGATTGATAAGGGGATGGCAACACAGTTGGGGTTGGCGACGATGCCCTTGTGCGCTGCCAGCGTGCCGCCGTTGACCTCGGGAACGACAAGCGGCACGTCGGGATCCATGCGATAGGCGGATGACTTATCCACCGCAACGCCACCCTGCCGCGCCACCACCGGCGCGAACTGCCGCGCCACCGACGAACCCGCGGCGAAGAAGGCGATGTCGACACCGGCGAGAGCCTCGTCCGTCACCTCGGTCACGACGAGGTCCCTGCCATTGATGGTGATGACGGCACCGGCTGAGCGCGCCGACGCCAGCAAAAGCAGGTCCGAGGTGGGGAATCCACGCTCACTCAGAATGCGCAGCACCGTCGATCCGGCGGCACCTGTGGCGCCGACGACGGCAACGCGCGGCGAACCCGAGGAGCTCATCCGCGCGACCGTATCACGGCGGATATCATCATCCGGGTGTCCGAACCCCGCGCCGGTGTGCTCGTCCGCTACGCCAGCCGCATGCCGCTGACCGCGGCGACCCCTCGGATCTCCCTCAACGAGGGTGGCACGCCGCTTATCGAATCAGTTGCCATCGCCGACCGCCTCGGTCTGCGCTCCCTGCATTTCAAGTTCGAGGGTCTCAATCCCACGGGCTCATTCAAGGACAGGGGCATGGTGATGGCAGTCGCCCGGGCACTGGAACGCGGTGACAGCACGATCGTGTGCGCGTCAACGGGCAATACATCAGCATCCGCCGCCGCCTACGGTGCACGTTTCGGGCTCCGCACCGTGGTGGTGATTCCGCAGGGGAAGATCGCCGCCGGCAAGCTGGCCCAGGCGCAGGTTTTCGGTGCTGATGTCATTGAGATCGATGGCAACTTCGATGCTGCACTGGTAGCAGTGCGCGAGCTGGCAGACAGCGCTCCCGTGACACTGGTCAACTCGGTGAATCCCGATCGCATCGAGGGTCAGAAATCAGCCGCATTCGAAATCGTCGATGAGCTCGGCGATGCGCCGGACATCCTCGCCATCCCCGTCGGCAATGCGGGCAACATCACTGCCTATTGGCGCGGCTTTCGTGAGTACTTCAACGACTCTCTCTGCACCCACCTGCCGCGCATGATCGGCGGCCAGGCGGCGGGCGCCGCTCCGCTGGTGCTGGGTCATCCCGTCGCCGAGCCGTCGACATTTGCCACCGCCATCCGCATCGGCAACCCTGCGTCATGGCAGTCGGCGATTGCGGCACGCGACGAGTCCGAAGGCCTCATCGACTCCGTGACCGACGAGGAGATCGGCATAGCGCAGCGCCAGTTGGCGAGCACCGAAGGCATCTTCTGCGAGCCGGCGTCGGCGGCATCCCTCGCTGTCCTCACCAAGGCGATAGCCGATGGCCGCATCGCACCCGGCTCAACAGCCGTGTGCGTCCTCACGGGCAACGGCCTCAAAGACACCGACGCCGTGGCGTCGGCATTGAAACCCCCGCGTCGCGTCGCCGCCACGGCTGCGGCACTGACGGCTGCGTTGGCGAACTGATGCGCGTCGGCATCGTCGTCCCTGCGTCGTCGGGCAACGTGGGCCCTGGATTCGACGTGCTGGGACTGGCCCTCGACATCACCAACGAGGTGATAGCCGAGACTGCCCCAGGCCAAGGCGTGTCCGTCGTTCTCGGTGAGAATGACGATCCCTCCCTGCACACGCGCAACAACATGGTGGTGCGCGGCTATGAGAGCGGTTGCGACGAACTGGGCATCGGCGAGGACGCGCGCGGCGCCGTGCTGACATGCACCAACCGCATTCCGCTGCAACGCGGGCTGGGGTCATCGGCAGCGGCGGCTGTTTCCGGTGTGCTGGCGGCTCTGGCCTTGCATGGCACCCCTGAGGATCCGGACCAGGTGATCGACATCGCCACAGAACTCGAGGGCCATCCCGACAACGTCGCGGCGTCAGTTCTCGGCGGTCTTGCGGTCTGCACATCCAACGGTCCAAGGGCCATGGTGATGCCCCATCCCGGCCTCCGCGCCGTCGTATTCGTGCCTGAACAGAAGCTGGCGACGTCTGAGGCGCGCGCCGTCGTGCCCACGGAATTCTCCCGCGCCGACGCGGTCTACAACCTGGGGCGTGCCGCGCTCCTCGTGTATGCGATCGCCTCGGAGCCGCGGCTGCTGAGCACTGCCATGGAGGACCGCTGGCATCAGCCGCAGCGGACGCCGCTCATCCCCCATCTGCCGGCTCTGATGGCGGCAGCGCGCGGCGCCGGTGCATTCGGTGCCGCTCTGTCCGGCGCCGGGCCCTCGGTTCTGGCGCTGGCGGGTGGCGACACAGCAGCGGCTGTCGGCGATGCCATGGCCAACGCTGCCAAGGCCGCGGGGGTGCCCGGCGAGGTCCTGCACTGCGCCTTACGCCACCGCGGCGCCACCGTCGAGATCTTCTCGACATGAACTACATCGTTCAAAAATACGGTGGCACGTCGGTGGGAACACCGCAGCGCATCATCGCGGTCGCCGAGCGCATCGCTGCTACACGAGCCGCCTGCGACGGCGTCGTCATCGTTGTCTCCGCCATGGGCAACACCACCGATGAACTGCTGGCCCTTGCCCATCAGATCAACGCCGATCCGCCATCGCGAGAGATGGACATGCTGCTGTCGGCGGGCGAGACCATCACAGCACCACTGCTCACCATGGCGCTGGCGGCGCGCGGCGTTGCAGCGATAGCGCTCTCCGGTCTGCAGGCGGGTATTCGCACGTCGTCATCGCATCGCAAGGCGCGGATCACCGACATCGTGCCGCAGCGCGTCACATCAGAACTCGAGAAGGGGTCTGTCGTCGTTGTCGCCGGATTCCAGGGCGCCACCGACGATCACGACATCACCACCTTGGGTCGCGGCGGCTCCGACACATCGGCTGTTGCCCTGGCCGTGGCCGTCGGCGCGTCGGTCTGCGAGATTTACACCGACGTCAACGGCATCTACACGGCAGACCCCCGGGTGGTCGCCGACGCCGTTCCCCTAGCGCAGATCTCCTACGAGGAGATGCTGGAGATGGCGGCTGTGGGAGCGCGCGTCATGCATCCCCGGGCTGTCGAGATCGGTGAGATCTACGGCATGCCCATCCGCGTTCGCTCCTCATTCGAGGACGCACCGGGCACGCTCATCGATAGGATCGACGCCATGGAGGACCGCCAGCGCGTCCGCGGCATCGCTCACGACACCGATGTCGCCAAGGTCACCCTGGTCCGCGTCCCCGACCAGCCCGGCATCGCCGCAGCTCTCTTCGGAGCCTTCGGCGCGGGCAACATTAACGTCGACATGATCGTGCAGAACGTCAGCCATCAGGGCACGACGGATGTGTCGTTCACCATCGCCGAATCCGATATGCGCGCTGCCGAACAGATCGTTGGTGAGCTCGCCAAGCGCATCGGCGCCGGTGGCAGTGACGTCTCCGGCGGATTCGGCACCGTGTCGATCGTGGGCACCGGCATTCGTGGCGCCCCGGGCGTCTTCGCATCGGCGTTCCAAGCGCTTGCCGACGCCGATATCAACATCCAGCTCATCTCAACGTCGGAGATCCGCCTGACGTGTGTCATCGCCCGCGATCAGGTGACGCGCGCCGTCAACGCTCTGCACTCGGTGTTCGTCCCGGCGCAGGAGACCGAGACGGTCTAGACGGAAGCCCTGCCGGCCTTGCGGACGGCGACAAGTTGTTCGGCGATCCGCATGATTGCCTGCGACACGGCGGCGCCGGAATTGGCCGTGACGAACGGCACCCCCGCCTTGATCGAACCTTCGATCACCTTGGGCTCATAGGGAAGCTCGGCCAGCAGCCGGTGCCGCAAGTGGCCCTCGATCGCCGCCTTGTCGAGCGCCGACACGCCGCGATGGTTGTTGGCCACAAGGAACATCTGGTCGCGCCCGATCTTGAGCGTCTCCATCACCGTCATCGCCAAGCGCACGTTCTTGACCGAGGCCACCGAGTAGTCCGTTAGCAGCAGGATCCCCGTCGCCATCTCGATGACGTCGAGCGTCACGTCGTTGAGGTAGCTGGGTGCGTCGACAACGATGTACTTGAACGTTGCCTGCAATTGCTCAATGAGGCTGCGCATGTGCCGGGCGGTGACGTAGTCGGCAAGTTCGGGCGTCGGCGGTGCCAGCAGAACGCGAATGCCCCCCGGACCGTCGACCATCGCCAGTTCGATGGCCTCGGCGTCGGCCATCTGGTCCTTCATGGCCAGCTCGGCAACGTGCCCCTCGGTCGGCAAATTCAGAATCGAGCCGATATCTACGAACAGCAAGGAGAGGTCGACGAGCACCACAGGCGCCTTCGACGTCTTGGCGATGGCCACGGCGAGATTGGCGGCAACAACCGACTTCCCCGATCCGCCTGCGCCCGACAGGACAGCGAAGATCGCTCCGGACTTGTCGGGAAGGGGAGCCACAGGTACCTCGTGGGCATGTTCTGTCGTTCGCGTCGATCAGCCCTGATCTTACCCGGGGGTGCTCTTCCTCGCGCCGAAATTGGGGCTAGAAATGCCGCCTGGCCTGAGCTACTGTTGCCTGCTCCAGCAGACGAACGGAGGTGACGTGATGGAGCGAGGCATGCTATCGGTGCTCGGCCGAGTGGGTGATGAGACGGCAGCAGCGCTGGATGCGGCGGTCAACGACTACGCCCGCGCCACCGCCCATACGGCGACAGCCGATTCGATTGCACGCCTTGGACCGTCCATCGGGGTCGCTGCTGTGGAACGCGCCACGGCCGAGCGGGACGCCGCCGCCCGCCATCTGGCGGGCCTGGTCCTCGAGGCAGTTGTGGGCTCGCCCGAACCGGTCGCCGCCGGGAGCTGACCTCAGGCCACCGGAGCGGCGGGCCAGATCATCGTGAAGCAGGCGCCGCGGCCCGGCTCGCTGCGCACCGTGATCGAGGCGCCGTGCTCCTCGCACAGGCGCCGTACCACCGCCAGACCCAGGCCCATACCCGAGTGCTCCCGCCGCAACGAATCCTCCGCCTGGTAGAAGCGGTCGAAGATGCGGCTGAGCACGGGCTCAGGGATGCCGATGCCGTCATCAATGACGTCGATGCGAATCAACGATCCGTCGCCCTCGGCGGCTGCCTGGATGCGGACGTGATCGCCGGGCTCTGAGAACTTGATGGCGTTGTCGAGCAGAGAGCGCAACGCCAGTTCGAAGTGATCCCGAGTGGCATGCACCGCGATTTCGCGCTGGCATTCGATGTCAATATCAACGGGGAAGCCTGTGCGATAGAGGCGCCCCAACTGTTCGACCGCCTTGTCGATGGCGTCGCGTACCGGCACCACCGCTAGCCACAACCGCGGTCCTTCGGTCCCTAGCAGCGAGAAGTGAACGATGTTCTCGACCACCGCTGCAAGTTGGCGTGTCGCCACCTCGACGTCGCGCAGCGCATTGACCCGTTCCTCGTCGCTCCACTTGGCCCACGCCATGCCCAGCAACTCGAGGTATCCGAGGATCGCGTGCACCGGCGTGCGCAGCTCGTGCTGGGCGATCGACAGGAAGTCCGACTTCATGGCGTGCAGTTCACGGAAGACCCGGAGGGCCTCGCGTTCCTGCTGGTAGGCACGCGTGTTCTCAATCGCAATGGCGCCGGAGTTGGCGAGAGTCGTGAGTGCATGTTGAGCGGAGTCCCGCAGCGGCGCTGCGCGGCGCACGATCAGCGCTCCGGCAATGCCGTCATGCCCCGGCAGAGGCGTCGCAAACAGATGGTCACCGTTTGTCGTGCCCGTGAATGTGTCGCCACCGAGCAGACGGAGCAGCGCGTTGTCGTCGACGCCGAGCGTGTCGCCGGTGGCGGTCCCGTCGGCCTCGCGGGTGATGAGCGATGCCACGGCACCGTCGCCGGCGATGGCGCGCGCCGCACTCAGCATGGCATCGCGAAGATCGTCGGTTCCCGCCCGCGTCGCAGTGAGGGCGCGGCTGACCTCGCGCAATTCCAAATCCGAGGCGTCGCGAGCGTGGATGTTGTCGGCGATGGCGCGGCGCATCACATCGACCGAGCCCGCCAGTCGACCCAGTTCATCGTTGCCCTCCACCAGCACTGGCGTGTCGTAGTCGCCCCCCGCGATGCGGCCGACGGCACGCTCGAGTCGTGCCAGCGGCCGGCGCAGGAACCTATCCATTACGAACAGAAGGAGGAATGCCATGAACATGGCGGCGGACAGAGCGATCACGACGACGCCCCGTTCGGCGCTATGGGCCGACGCCGATGCCGACGCCAGAGGAATCTCGACGCCGATGGCTGCCGCGGTACCGCCTCCCGGCGCCGGAAGCGCGAGGAATGCTGTGGTGACCTGCCC
>JBEPVH010000100.1:0-7048 GCA_041691115.1 bacterium
GGGCTCTACGGCGGCAGCAACGGCGGCTGGCTGGCGGCCGCAACGGCGGTGCTTCATCCCGCCATCAGCGGCGCCGTGGTCCCTCAGTGCGGCGTTCTTGATCTGGTGAACTTCGCGGGGTTCGGCCCCGGCAAGAACTGGAAGACCGAATACGGTGACGCCACCGATCCGCGCACTCGAGCAGCTCTGCGCCGCATCTCGCCGCTGCATAACGTGCGCGCCGGCGTGAAGTACCCCCCGATGCTGTTTCCGGTGGGCAACGACCCCCGTGTCCTGACCCCGCCGCACACCTACCGGATGATCGAGGCGCTGCGCCGCGCCGATCCCGACGGCATCTTCCTGCTGCGCTACGACCCCGCCGTCGGCCATGGCTTCGGATCGCGGAGCCGTACCCGCGCCGAGCTCACCGACACGCTCGCCTTCTTCGCCAAACACCTTGGCCTCGACATCACAGGACCCAAGGTCCAGCGTCCCGGCGCCGATCTCAGCTGAGTTGGATCCACGGGCGCTGGCACTGGTACTTGGCGCGGCACTCCTGCACGCTGGCTGGAATCTGCGCCTGCATCGCACCGGCGACCAATCGGCTGCTATCGCCATCTCCACGTTCACGGGCGGCCTGATCCTGGCGCCGGCTCTCGTGGTCAGTGGCGTCCCCTCACGGGTTCTGCCGCTCGTCGCCATCTCCGTGGTCGCCGAGTTCAGCTACGCATCAACGCTGGCGGCGGCGTACTCCCGCGGCAGTCTGTCAGTGGCCTATCCGATCGGCAGAGGTTTGGCACCGCTGATCGTGACGGTGGCAGGTTTCGCCTTTTTGGGTCAGCAACCAACAGTGCTGGCGGCGGCCGGTGCGCTGTTGCTGCTCCTGGGCCTTGTGGCCGTGGCCACGGGCAGGGCCAAGGGCGACGGTAAGACGGTGATCTTCGCCTGCCTCTCGGGCATGGCGGTGGCCACGTATTCGACAGTCGACGCCAAAGCCGTCAGCGATGCCAATCCCGCCGCCTATCTCTCGCTGGTGTTGCTCATCGCCGGGTTAGCACTGCTGGCCCGCACCCGGTTCGACCTGCCGCGGCTGCGACGGGCAGCCGGTCAGGGAGCGCGCATCGGTGTCGGTTCGGTGACCGCCTATCTGCTCGTGCTCCTGGCCTTCCAGCTGGCGCCCGCCGGGCGCGTCGCGACGCTGCGAGAGGTGTCTGTACTGGCGGGCGTCCTAGCGGCCGGTGAGCGCCCGCGCCGCCGTGTGATCGGCGGTGCGGTGCTCGTCGTGGCCGGCGCTATGTGCGCCGGCGCCTAGCTCAGAGCTCGCGCTCGGGCCCGCGGGGGCGAGGCGCCCGCACCTGAACCTCGCGAAGCGCCTCGCCGATGCTGTCCATGATGTCGGTGAGGGACTCGTTGACCTCCTCGACCAGACCGCGCTTGGTGCCGCCGTAGTTCTCCTCGATCTGGCGGCGCGTGGCGTCGGCCGTCAGGTCGGCCTTGACCACGCCGCGCTGGCCGTCGCCGCTGGCGGACACGGTCACTGTCAACATGAATGTGGCGTCCTCTTCGAGAAAGATGTCGAATCCGCCCTGGTCGTTGGTCTCAATCGAAGCGCCGGGAGGTGCCTCGGCGGCCAGCTCGTCATGGAACGCGGCGACGGCGGCCCGGACCTCATCGTGGGTGCCCGGCAGCACTCGGGTGATCGTGTTGGACGCGGACGCGTACGGCTTCGCCATCAAAAATTCCCATCCCCTGGTCGTATCTCGGGCCCGTCAGAGGGCGTCGGCCAGTCTCTCAGGGCACGCCACTTCGACGAGGGACATTCGGCGGACGAAAGTTCGTCAGCGACCGAAATAGATGATGACGGAGGCTCGCTTGCTGTCGCCGCGCACCGGGCCCCCCTTACGGGGTGCTCCCTTACCCGACGAGGACCGCCGTGGCGACGACGCTACGTGAGCCGGCTTGCGCTCTCCCGAGCGACTTTGATCGGCCATAACTCATCAATCGTAGGCAGGTGGTACCGAACGTTGTGGCGCCACGGTGACGGAGTGATGAGGACTGGTATAGGCCTCAGATGTCGAGTTCGGCAGTCGTCGGGAAATGATCGGACGAGACGGCAGCCGCTGCCGCTCGAAAGACGCCTGCCGCCTTCAGCCTCTTGGCGATGGTTGCTGAGGCGAAGATGAAATCGAGACGCAGCAGGGCGAACTCGCCGCCGCCGAAGGCTGTCGGGACCGTTGCTTCGTAGACGCCGGGCTCAGCGGTTGCCAGCAGGTCGACAAGCCCTGAGGCGGTGATCAGATCGACAACGCGTGTGTCGGCCTTGGTGGTGCCGGGGACCAGGTAGCGCTCACGCGCGGCGGGGTCGAGGCGGGCCAGGGCCGCCGTATGGTCGCGTGAGGAGTCCAGCGAGTTGAGATCGCCCATGAGGACCACGTTGGCGCCCACCGCGATGCGGCGCAGCAGGGTCCGGGCCTCGGCCAGCCGCTGATCGCCGTCGAACGGCGCCAAATGAGCGGTGACGACGCGCAATTTCATGCCGTCGGCCAGGCGGATGTCGGCGTAGGCGGCGCCATGGTGGAACCCGGCGATGGTGCGGCCACGCTTCTCCACGGTGATACCGGGCTTGATGAAGAGGGCCACGTGGTGGCCGCTTCGTGTTCGGCAGATGTGGCCTTTGAGGCCCGTCTCGCGTTCGAAGCGGCGCCGCAGAGCCTTGTCCTCGGCGAAGCCGTTGGCCTCCTGGACCGCAAGAACATCGGGATCGATGGTGCGCACCACTTCGATGACGCGCTCAAGCCGCGAGGCATCGGTACCGTCGATGCCCCCGGTCAGGATGTTGTAGCTGGCAAACCGCACTCCGGCGCGGGATGCTACTCCGCCGGTCCCCGCCTTGTCAGGACATGTCGGGCCAGGTGGAGGTTCCCTGCTCGGTGCTCTCCTCCTCGCCCTCGGTCCTCTGGCGGTAGCGCTCGGCCACCATCTTGTACGCGACGTTCTTCGGCAGGCCCAGCTTGACAAGGGACTTGACCTCGTCGGCCATGACCTTGTCGCGAGCCGTCTCGACAGCTGTGATCACGTCGTCGATACCGACGGTGACAACTTTCTTCTTCACCATTGCGCCCGAGCATACCAATTGGCCCTGAATTCAAAACGGCTAGGCTGCGGCGTCATGGAGACCGTCGCATCGGCACAGCAGCGCATTCTCGCCGGGCTTACTCGCCTTGCGGTAGAGCAGGTTGCGCTTGATGACGCCGCCGGCAGGGTTCTCGCCGAGCCGGTTGTAGCCAAGCAACTGCTGCCCGCCGTCGCCAATTCCTCGATGGACGGCTACGCGGTGATTGCCGCCGATACGGCAGGCGTTCCGGTATCGCTGCCGGTCATCGGCGAATCGAGAGCCGGCCATATGCCATCGTCGTCGGTCTCGACGGGAACCGCCGTGGCGATCATGACCGGCGCACCGTTGCCGTCCGGTGCCGATGCCGTGGTCCGGCGCGAGGATACCGACGACGCCCGCCCCGCGGTCCGCGTCATGGTTTCTGTCAGTCCTGGCAATTTCGTGCGGGAAGCGGGAGAGGACCTGCGTCCTGGTGATGTGGCGGTGTCTGCGGGGGTGCGCCTGCGCAGCCATCATCTGGCTGTCTGTGCGGCCCTGGGGCTGACCGAACTGGCGGTGACGCGGCGGCCGCGTGTGGCCATCATCGCCACCGGCGACGAACTGGTGGCGCCGGGGACGGTGCCCGGCCCGGGGCAGATTGCTGACAGCAACAGCGTTGCCTTGGCAGCAGCCACGCGCGCGGCTGGCGGCGTGCCGGTGGCTCTGGGTATCGCTGTCGATTCCGAGGAGGCCATTGGTGCCGCCCTGGCCGCGGCAACCGGGTGTGACCTTGTCATCACCTCGGCAGGGGTTTCGGTGGGGGATCACGACCACGTTCGCAGCGCCGTCAGCGCCGTGGGCACGATCGAGGCGTGGCAGGTGGCGATGCGCCCCGGCAGACCGGCTGCAATCGGATCGGTTCACGGGATGCCTTTTCTGGGGCTCCCCGGTAATCCCGTCTCGGCCCAGGTCACTTTCGAACTCTTCGCCCGTCCGGCGATCCTGGCGCTGCAGGGCGCCGAGCGGGTTCACCGAACCCGCTTCACCTTGCCCCTGGCCGAACCTGTCGACAGTCCCGCCGGCCTGGAGACATTCCATCGCGGGGTCATCAGCGACGGCACCGTTCGACTGACCGGCGCTCAGGGATCGGGCATCAGCCGCTCGCTGGCCGACGCCGACTGCCTCATCGTGCTTCCCGCGGCCGCCGAGCGTCTTGGCGCCGGTGATCGTGTGGAGATCATTCCTCTCGGCGAATAGGCCCGATTGTCCGTCCTATGTCCGGCATACGCTCGCAGGATCATTGAATGGAGAACCAGACAGGGGTCCATTCGCTGCTTCGCGGTCTTGCCGTTGCGGGCGTGGCAGTCGGGGCCGCCGCCCTCTTGGTGAGCACCGGCACTGTGGCGCCTGTCGTCGGTGGCCTGGTGGTCGCCAAGATCGCCGGCGCTGTGGCGGCGCGCTACGTCGCCACTCAGATCGTCGGCCCGCTGACGCCCGAGCCCATGAGCGAGACCCTGCGCCGTGTGCCAATCCTCTCTCGCGCCATGGACCTGACGATGCCCGATAGGACCCAGCCTGTGCCCCCGTGGGCCCTGGTGCTGGCGCAGGCTGACGGCGGCCTGGCTTAGGCCGTCCGGCGCGCCCGCCACACCAAGGCAAGCGCCACCGCGACGAGCGCGAGAATGCCCGCCGCAGCGGCGGCAATCCCCGGGGTCGACGACGAAACCGTGAGCGGCGCGGCGACGGTGCGTGCGCTGGCAGGTCGCTGCTGCGCCTCGGCGCTCGTGTACTGCACCGTACCGGAGCATGCGTTGTCGTCGAAAGGCTGCCCTGTGCCCGAGGGCATGAACAGGTAGCGGGATCCCACTTGGTAGTGGCGGTCCACGTCTGTCGCCGCGGCATTCAGATCGGGGGAGCCGTTGACGGTCACCTCCGCCGGAAGGTTGCCGCCTCGCCAAATGTCCTCCACGTGGACCGTCGCTGTGCGACCGTTGTGATCGGTGGCAGTGACGGTGCCCACAAAGGCGACGGTCGAGGAAACCGGAGCACTGCCCGCAGGCCCCAACGGTCCCCCGGCACAGGCGGCAAACACATGGGAGCTGCCCAATGACACGGTTGCCAGGGCGGCCACAGCAGCGGCGACGGCGATGCGAATCACTTTCCTCATGTCGTGTCTACGCACCGGTGCACGCCGCGGTTCCAATGACACGACTGCGCTCTAGACCCGCTTCGCCTCTGCCATGTGGCGGCCATGGACGAACCACCAGACGACGAGGCCTGCGACTGCGATCGCCAGGACGATGGCAGCCTTCTCGATCGGTCCCGAGACCTTGTCGTAGTTGCTGCCGAAGGCATATCCCGCCCAGGCCAGAAGCGCACACCAGGGCAGCGCTCCGGCGAACGTGAGAACGGCGAAGGGCACGCGCCGCACGTGGGCAAGCCCCGCGGGGAACGAGATATAGGTTCGTACAGCGGGCAGCATGCGGCCGAAGAAGACGGCAGCCAGGCCATAGCGTTCGAACCAGTGGTTGGCGAGTTCGAGGTGCGCGGGCGAGATGCCGACACGACGTCCCGGTCCGAGGAGCAGTGGCTCGCCGAATCGGGCTGCCAGCACGTAGGCCAGGCCTGACCCCAGCAGGTTGCCAACAGCGCCTGCCAGGACGGCCGGCCAGAAGCCGAGATGACCGGTGGCGGCGAAGTATCCCGCCAGCGGCATGATCACCTCGGACGGAAAGGGCACGCCGCAGCTCTCGACGAGCATGAGCAACAGGACGGCGGCGATACCGCCCGCTTCGACCCAGTGGGTGATGAGTTCGTGCACGCCGGGGATTCTGCGGCTCAGGAGCCCGCTGCGGGGGGCAGGGTCACTGTCGTCCGTGCGGCGGGCCGCAGCCGGGGCGTCTGTGGAATGGCCGAGCGCAGCAGCAGGACCCCGACGATGATCACCGCCGCAATCAGGCTGAGGATCGAATCGGTGCCGACGACAAGGCCCACGGGCACAGCTATCGCCGTGATCTGCGCTGCCCGCTTTGGCGAGCGGCGACTGAATGCGATAGCTGCCAGCGCCACCACCAGGGTGATGAATCCGGCGGCGGGCAGTGCAATCATCAGACCCGAGACAAGGGGGACGATCCCGCGCCCGCCGCGGCGTCGCAGTGGCGGAAACGCATCTCCGGCAACGCATCCTGCGATGGCCAGCGCAGCCATCCATCCGGGTGCGCCCAGGGCGCGCGCCGTGACGCCGGTGGCGGCCCCTTTGATGGCTTCGAGGAAGACTGTGTGCAGCGCCGTACGCATGCCGCCCGCCGCCAGAGCTCCGAGAGCACCGTGGGCGCCGGTATCGCGCAGATCGACGCCGTGGCGGCGGCGGACCAGGAGCCAGGCGACTGGGAATGCGCCGACCGCGTAGCCGGCGCCGAACGCCAGAGCGGCGACGAGGGGTTCCTGCATGAGGTCAGTGTGCCAGCGTGGGCCTTGGCGCCAAACTGCAGGCCGTGAAGCGCCCCTCGCATGCCGATACATGGCCAACGCCCTTCGATCCGACACAGGAACTGGACTGGGGCGATCCGGTGACGAGCCGCCGTCTCCTGCGCGAGCATCTCGATCCGCGCCACGACTCGGCGAGCCGCCGCCCCGCTGCGATCGACGTGCATCTCAAGCGCCTGGCGCGTCTCCTGCCGCAACCTCCCGCGGCCGTCCTCGACGCTGCCTGCGGCCCTGGCCTCTATGCGGTGCCCCTGGCGGAGGCGGGCTACACGGTGACCGCCACCGATGTTGGGCCCGCGGTGCTGCGTCATGGGCGCCGCCTGGCGCGCGAGGCTGGCGTCATGTCGAGCTGCACGTTTGTGGAGGCATCGCTCGTCGATGCCAAGGGCTCGCAGGACCATGACGCTGCGCTACTCATCTACCACGTTCTCGAGGCCTTTCCCCGGGCTGTCCAAGCTCGCGTTTTGCGAGGCCTGGCAACGTGGTTGC
>JBEPVH010000101.1:0-7044 GCA_041691115.1 bacterium
GTATAAGAGACAGATGTGTAATCAGAGGCTTTGAAATTGCTCTGTCCGACTGTGTAGCTCAGAAGGCAGTCCGGTGAGAGAGCCACAGTTGTATAGAGGTAGTCTCTGTCCTGCTGCGGAGAACAGACCGGCGGCGGCGACGACGTGTTGCTGGCCACCAGGCTGAGCGCGACGCCATCCCCGGCCAGTGACTGGAGCGCCACCAACCCAAGGATCAACGCACTCGCGTTGCGATGGGATCGCCGACGCCTCGGTCTGATCAGGCCTCGGCTTCTCATCGCTGCTCTCTCCTTCCCCGTGCGAGGCGCGAGTATAGGCGGAGGTCCCGACCTCCCGGCGAAATCGACTCCCGTCGCGTGTTCCGTATCCTCACGGAATGGAAGCGTCCGAGTCGCTCGAGTCGCGGGTGGCCGCCCTAGAGGATCGCAACAAACGGGTTGAACTCGACAAGGCGTGGGAGACCAGCTGGGTCCGCCGCCTTCTCGTCGCCCTGCTGACCTACGCCGTCATCGCTTCGTACCTACAGTTGGTCGTGGGCATCTCCCCGTGGGTCAATGCGGTTGTTCCAACCGCCGGCTTTCTGATGTCCACGCTGGCCCTCCAAGTGGTCAAGCGCAAGTGGGTTGAGCGTCTGGTGAAGCCTGGCCCGTCCTGATCCACCCTGCGATCATTGCGGGATGGCTAGGACTAGACGTGCAGACATGTTTGTTGATTCCGCGGATGATCCGCGTGAGGTCGGGCCGCCGCTCGTGGACGAGCGCACGACGCTGACGGAGGCCCTCCGATGCGCTCGGCTCACCCTTGAGATGAAGTGCGCAGACCTTGACGCCGAGCAACTGGCCCGGCGATCCGTCGAGCCCTCGACGATGTCGCTTCTCGGTCTGGTGCGGCATCTCGCCGAGATGGAACGTCAGTCGTTTCGCCAGGCGATGGCAGGGCAGGATGTGCCGCGGCTGTTCTGTACTCCCAGCCAGCGCGACGGGGATTTCGACGGCGCCGTCGGCGACCCGCAAGTTGTGATCGAGGCGTGGGCCGCGTGGCGAACAGAGGTGGCCTTCGCAGAGAAGTTCGTGGCAGATGCACCTGACCTCGGGATCACCGCCGCAGAGCGCAAAGGTGTCGGCTCGGGCGATGGACCGATCGCGTTGCGCGAGGTGTTGGTCGAGATGATCCACGAGTACGCCCGGCACCTTGGTCACGCGGATCTTCTGCGCGAGCGGATCGACGGCCGGATCGGGCAGTAGGCCGGCTCCCTCCGCAGGCATCTATTGCCCACGGAGGGAGCGTCAGGTCAGTTGAAGCGCAGTCGGGTCGACCGCAGTCGCGCCGTGATGAGTGCCATGACGCCGATCAGCAGAAGTGCAACACCAAAGGGAATCGTCAGAAGCAGCGAGTTGAGACCTGCTGCCGGCACGGGAATTGCCGAAACCACGAACGTGATTCCGAGCACCCCGTTAGCGAATGTCCCACCGCCGTTGAACGTCGCTCCGATCGCGTGATTCCCGGCATCCAGCGTTGACGTGGTGCACGTCGCATCGCCGGATGCGTTGACAGCAACGCCGATGCATCCTGAGATGTCGATCCCACCGTCACTGAACGTCACCGTTCCCGTGGGCGTTCCCGACGAGGCGGTGATGTGCGCGGTGAATGTGACTGACTGACCCGCCGTGATGGTGGTCGGGGCGGCGGTCAGCGTGATGGTCGTCGCGATCCCATCGACGGTGAGCGTGAACGACTGCGTGGCATTCGGTGCTGTGCCGTTGGATGCGGTGATGGTGAAGGGGTACGTCCCAGCCGTACCTACTCCCGGAGTTCCAGCCAAGGTCGCCGTTCCATCACCGTTGTCGGTGAAGGTCACGCCGGTCGGCAGGGTTGCGCCGCCGTCCGAGATAGCGGGCGGGCCGAAGCCCGCGGTCGTCACTGTGAAGGTCCCCGCGCTTCCCACATTGAACGTGGTGTTGTTGGCGGAGGTGATCGTCGGCGCCTGGGCAACCGTGAGAGTGAACGACTGCGTCGCGTTCGGGAGAGTGGTGTTGCTGGCTGTGATGGTGAACGGGTAGCTACCACCAGTACCGGCCGCGGGAGTCCCCGCAAGCGTTGCGGTCCCGTTGCCGTTGTCAGTGAACGTCACGCCGGACGGAAGGGTGGCTCCGCCATCGCCGAGCGCGGGGGCGGGGAAGCCTGTCGTCGTCACGGTGAATGTGCCAGCAATTCCCACCGAGAACGTCGTGTTGTTGGCCGAGGTAATCGCCGGAGGCTGATTGACGGTCAGAGTGAATGACTGGGTCGCATTCGGCAACGTGCTATTGGATGCGGTGATGGTGAAGGGGTAGGTGCCTCCGGTGCTCGCGGCCGGAGTTCCTGCGAGGGTGGCTGTGCCATTGCCGTTGTCCGTGAATGTCACGCCGCTCGGCAGCGATGCCCCGCCGTCTGCAAGCGCGGGCGCGGGGAAGCCGGTGGTCGTCACCGTGAAGGTCCCTGCGGATCCCACGGTGAAGGTGGTGTTGTTCGCAGATGTGATTGCCGGCGCCTGGTTCACCGTGAGGGTGAACGACTGCGTTGCATTCGGCGCGACGCCGTTATTGGCGGTGATGGTGAAGGGGTAGCTTCCGCCGGTACCGGCAGCTGGGGTTCCTGCCAGATCAGCGGTCCCATCGCCGTTGTCGGAGAAGGTAACGCCCGACGGAAGGCTGGCTCCACCATCGCTCAGCGCGGCGTCGGGGAAGCCCGTCGACGTCACGAGAAATGCGCCTGCAGTTCCCACTGTGAACGTCGTGTTGTTGGCCGAGGTGATTGCCGGCGCCTGGTCCACCGTCAGAGTGAATGACTGGGTCGCATTCGGCAACGTGCCGTTGCTGGCGGTGATGGTGAAGGGGTAGGTGCCGCCCGTGCTGGCTGCAGGCGTCCCCGCGAGGGTGGCTGTGCCATTACCGTTATCGGTAAAGGTCACGCCGCTCGGGAGCGAGGCGCCGCCGTCCGAAAGGGCAGGCGGACCGAAACCAGTGGTGGTGACAGTGAACGTCCCTGCGGCGCCAACCGTGAATGTCGTGTTGTTGGCCGATGTGATCGCGGGAGCCTGATTCACGGTGAGAGTGAACGCTTGCGTTGCGTTCGGCAGCGTTCCGTTGGAGGCCGTGATGGTGAAGGGGTAGCTGCCACCTGTGGCCGCCGCCGGCGTTCCCGCCAGGGTAGCGGTGCCATCGCCGTTGTCTGTGAATGTCACGCCTGACGGAAGGCTGGCGCCGCCATCGCTCAATGCGGCGTTGGGGACGCCCGTCGTCGTCACTGTGAATGTGCCCGCCACGCCAACAGAGAAGGTTGCGTTATTGGCACTGGTGATCGCGGGCGCCTGATTCACGTTGAGCGTGAAGGACTGCGTGGCGTTCGGTGCGACGCCGTTGCTGGCGGTGATGGTGAAGGGGTAGCTGCCACCTGTGGCCGCCGCCGGCGTTCCCGCCAGGGTAGCGGTGCCATCACCGTTGTCGGTGAACGTGACTCCTGAGGGCAACGATGCGCCGCCATCACTGATCGTCGTGGCGGCCGGGAATGCTCCTGATGTCGTCACTGTGAACGTGCCGGCCGCGCCGACGGTGAACGTCGTGTTGTTGGCCGAGGTGATCGCCGGCGGCTGATTCACCGTCAGGGTGAAGGACTGCGTTGCGTCAGGAAGCACCCCGTTGGCAGCAGTGAACGTAAGGGGGTACGAGCCGGCAGTGCCACCGGCGGGCGTACCGGCCAGCGTGGCTGTGCCGTTCCCGTTGTCGGTGAAGGTGACGCCCGAGGGGAGGGCGCCGGTGTTTGTCAGCGCGGGTGTTGGCGACCCCGTCGTGGTCACCGTGAACGTTCCCGCAGAACCAGTCTGGAAAGTTGTGCTATTGGCACTGGTGATGGTCGGGGCGATCAGGGGTGTGATGGTGGCCGTGCCGTTTCCACCTTGTCCGCCGGTCACGAAGACGGCGCCGCTGTCCGTGCTGAAGCCGCTGCCGCCGCCGCCGGCGCCGCCGTTGGTCCCGGGGCACGACCCCGTACCGCCGCCGCCGCCGAACCAACCACCGCCACCACCGCCGCCGGAATGACCGGGAGTGCCGGGGTTAGCGCCCCATGCTCCGCCGGTGCCGCCCGTAAGCACGCCGCCGTTGGTGCCTGGCGTGGGGTTGAACGATGCGCACACCGCGGGCGAGGGGGTGCCGCCGGTTCCGCCTGCGATCTGCGTACCGCCGGTACCGCCGTTAGCTGCTCCGGTGCCACCGGTCAGTCCGCCGCCGTCTCCTGGTGCGGATCCGCCGTTGCCGTCGCCGCCGCCGCCGCCGCCGGCGACCAGCGCGAACGTCGCGGTGCCGTAGGTGCATGTCAGGGTCGCGGCACAGGCGCCTGTCAGAACGTCGGAAGCGCCGCCGCCGCCGCCGCCAGCGAACGTACCGTCGGTGGGGCCGCCGTTACCGCCGCCGTTCCAGCCACCCACCGCGCTGGGGTTGCCGTTACCGCCAGCACCACCCACGTCGACCTGGACGATGTCGCCGGGAACGACGGTGAGGGTTTCTGTCGCGCTGCCTCCGGTACCCGCAGCCGCGCGTCCACCCTGGGCGCCCTTGACTTGCACCTGGATCTGGGTCACACCGGCGGGAACCGTGTAGGTCTGAGGTGCGCCCGTGAAGGCGAACGACGTCGCCGGCGCGGCCGACACGTGATGGAAGCTCAGGCCTGCGCCTGCCATTCCGGCCGCCAGTACGACGATGGGGACGCTGCGTCGGATCCGGGCGGCGAGGTGCATGGGCGGCTCCTGAATGGTTGAGCCGTGTCGACTTCACAGGCGCGCGCGAAACCAATGGGAAGACAGGCCCGCGCAGTATTGGTGCCTAGTACCGGACCCGTCAATGCCCTGCGCCCGGGGCCGATCGCTCGAGCGGCCGACGGATACCGCGCCAATTGCTCCAAATACGTCGCGCGATGCGTGTCGGGCGTTTGCGGACCAACGCAGCAGTCTGGCCAAGTGCGTCGGTAGACTGTGCAAGTGCAAGGGGGAGCGGCAACGCGAGTTCTCGATATGTCGGCGCTCCGAGCCGCCATCCCCGAGGTCGCTCCGTTCGAATGGGCGCGCATTCGACAGGCCCTGGCCCCCGACGCTGCGGAGCGCCTGCTCGCCACGTTCCCCAAGACGGGGTTCTGGCTGATCGAGGGCGAGGATGGCGAGAAGTCCTACTCGTACGCAGCGCGGCCCTTGATCGCCTTGGGCGCGGATCACGTCGTGGCCCTACCCGATCTCGATCCAATCTGGGCTGATCTGGGGCAGGAGTTGTTGTCGGTCGAGTATCGGGAGGCCCTCGAGCAGTTGACCGGCCAGTCCCTCCAGGACGCCGAGTTCGAAGCCAGCATCTGGCGTTGGGATTGCGGCCATCAAATCGGACCGCACCGCGACATGCCCGAGAAGATTGTCACGCAGGTCCTGTACTTCTCAGAGGAGTGGCGCCCAGAGTGGGGCGGCACCCTGCGCATCCTGAATTCCGGGGACCCCAGCGACGTCTTCGCCGACATCCTCCCGGAGAATGGAAGCGCGTCCGTGCTGGTGCGCTCCGACCACTCGTGGCATGCCGTCAGCCGAGTCGCCGCCGCAGCACCGCAGCCGCGACGCAGCGTGATCGTGACCTGGTTTCGTCGCGGCACCACCAGTCCGGTATGGGGTGTTGACGCCGACGGTGTGGTGCGTTGCACCGCGGGCATTCCCGAGCGTGTGCGCATCCACCGGCAACGAGACAAGGAACGCGCGCCGCTCACCCCGACCGATCGTCCGCAGATTGCAATGGCCGGTACATTCGACGTCGCCAACTTTGGGGATCTTCTCTTCCCACTGCTGGCGGAGCACGAACTGAGCAAGCGCCTGGGGCCGGTCGACCTCCACCTCTACTCGTATCGACCGATGAGCGCGGACTGGCCCCATCGAGTGCAGTCGCTCGCGGATCTCCCCGATGACATCGACAAGATGGACTTGGTGCTCGTCGGCGGAGGCGAGATCATTCATGCGGAGCAGGTCATTGCTCCCGGCTACCTGCCCATTGATCCTGAGGTGCACCATCCTCTGGGGTTGTGGCTGACGCCGTCGCTGATTGCCAAGGCGGCGGGTGTGCCCTTGGTATGGAATGCGCCGAGTGCTTTGGAAGGAATTCCGACGTCGCTGAACCCTCTGATTGCAACAAGTCTGGAGGGCGCCGGCTATCTCTCCTTCCGCGATGCTCGGTCGGCACGAATACTTCAGGCGCACGCACCGGATTCCGCGCTGCAGGTGGTGCCTGACACCGCGTTTGGCATTGGCGCGCTTCTGCCAGAACGGGCATCGAGCGGCTACCTGGAGTGGCGAGCAGAACTCGGCATCGCAGACCGTGGATATCTGGTGGTCGAGCCCTCGCCTCAACTTCTGCCTTTCCGAGACGCAGTCGTCAGCATCACAGCACTGGCACGCGAGCGTGGGTTGGTGGTCGTCGAACTGCCGATCGGTCCGATCCATGGTGGCCGGCCAGGGCTACTCGATCTGCCACAGCCGACACTGCGTACCGACACGTGGCCGAAGCCGCTCGTCCTAGCGGAGATCCTCGCCGGTGCCGAAGGGATTGTGGCTATCAGCTTGCACGCCGGAATCGTTGCGGTTGCCACAGGCGTGCCCTTGTTTGCGCCGCAAACACGGGAAGACTCAAAGTTCGAGCTGCTCAATGCCTTCTCACGAGTCACGCGTTTTGATGTTGCCGGCGAGATCACACCTGAGCCGACGTTCGGTCGCTCGAGCCCGGGCCCAAGCGTCGATCTCGCTCTACGTCAACTCGAAGACCACTGGAATCAGGTTGCGGCGACTGTCAAATCGGGTAACCGCGATGAGCGTCCGGCGGACTCTGAGTCGATGGTTCGACTGGTCGCTGCGCTGCCCCATCTGGTCGCCGACAAGACGGCCGACACCATGGAGTTGGTCGGACGGGTCCCCGGAGATGGTGGCGATGCGCACGCGACCGCCGACTTCGAGTCGCGTTTGGTCATGGCACGCGGTACTCGGGTGCACCC
>JBEPVH010000102.1:0-7001 GCA_041691115.1 bacterium
GTATCGCGACGGTTCGATTCATCCTTTCGGCGCTGCGCCCGCTGCCGGAATAACACTCGCGCCCGGCATGGGATGGCAGAAATTGCACGAGACAGGCCCGGGCGCCGGATACGCCGTGTCGACATGGGGCATCACCAGCAACTGGGGTGGCGTGTCGCCGTACTGGACGGGATACACCGACAACGGCAGTGCCGACATCATCCGCGACATAGCGCTTCTCGGTATCGACAATCCCTCACCGCAGGCTCAGCCGGTGTCGCCTGTGGCTGCGGCGATTCGTGCCGCAGTAGCGAATGCGCACGGCGGTGCATCGCTGGACGGTTTCGGCGGCATCCATCGCCTCACGGGTATCACCATCGACACGTCAGGGGCCCCGTACTGGCCAGGCTGGGACATCGCCCGCGGCCTGGCGCTGCGCGAGGACGGCAGCGGCGGCTGGACCCTCGATGCCTTCGGCGGCATCCACGCATGGGGAGCTGCTCTGCCCATCCAGACACCGGGCTACTGGCCGGGCTGGGACATTGCCCGCAGCATGGCCCTGACCTCGCGAGACGGTGACGGCGTCAGCGATGGCGCTCAGGGCTACCTCCTCGAGGGCCTCGGCGGACTGCACCCGGGGGGTGGCGCGCCGGACATTGGCGCGCCGCCGCTCAGCGGCGGGTTCGACATCTATCGCGGCCTTGCCATCCACGAGACTTCGGGCACGCCCGACGGCGGCTGGGCCTTGGACGAATGGGGCCGTACTTACGCATTCGGGGCAGCCCAGGCGCTGGGGCCCGTCACCCGCGACCCGGCGCGTCCCGTGTTCCACAACTTCCATTCCTCAGCGTTCGGCTGGTATGCACTGGGCCGCGCAGGTGTCGTGACGTCACCTCTTCCGGGCTTCGCCGCCCCGTACTGGGCCGGATGGACTGACTTCGCAGGCTGGGACATCCTTCGCGATGCCGTCTTTCTCAATCCCGTGAATCCCGACGCCACGCCCCAGCCGCAGTCGGACGGCACGCGCGCCGCGCATGCGGCCGGAATCTACGGGCGCTACATCGTGCCGACGCCGATGTACAGACAGCGACATCCTCTCGACTGCGAGGCAGCGTCACTGCAGATGGCACTCGGCGCGCGCGGTATCGCTGTGTCGCAGGATTGGGAACTGGCGCAGTGGGGCGCCGACCTGCGCAAGTCAGTCCGTGACGGCGCCGGCAATGTGGTGCGCTGGGGTGACCCCTATCAGACGTTTGTCGGCAACGTCAACGCATCGATTTGGAATGCCACGGGCTACGGCATCTACTATCCACCGATCGTGAATCTCGTGCAAAAACTTGGACACGCAGTCATCGGCAAGGAGGGCTGGGCCATCGACGAACTCTTCGCCTACGTTGCCGCAGGCTACCCCGCAGCCGTCGAGATCTCGTATGACATGGGCGGTGCGACGCCACGAACGTGGACCACCTGGGACGGCCGCGTTGTGCGCTACATCTTCAACGACCATGTGGTGACGCTCGTCGGTGTCGACTACGCCGCTCAAACGGTGATCATCAACGATCCCTACACCGGCACTGTCAAGACATTCTCATGGGCTGCGTTCAGTCGCGCCTTCGGCTATCTGAACAACATGGCAACGGTCGTCGGATGAGATACGCCGCGCCATTCGGCATCGCCTTGGCAATGCTGTTCAGTGGCTGCAGCCGTGACGCTGCATCCACTCCGACGGCCACCGATGCTCCGGCCACTGCGTCGGCGCTGGTCACAGCTGAGCCGACGCCGTCACTGCCCCTGCCCTCGCCCGGGCACATCACGGTGCAGCAGACGGCGGCTGCACCGTCGTCGTCGGGAACGGTGGCCATTGCCCTGCTGCAGAACGGCTCGGCAGCGGCAAGCGACATCACCATCACGTTCGTCGGCACATCGCAGAACCATAAGCCCGACGTGCACGCCACAGCCCACATCGGCGCCATGGCAGCCGGCGAGATCCAGGCTGTCACCGCTGACCTCAGCATCCCCGCCGACGACATCATCGCCACGATCACGGCAACGGCCACGGCCGTGGGATCGGTTCCGTCAGATGGCCATTTGACGGCGACGAACCCGCTCTTCCATGGACAGCAGCGCCTGCCGAGTGTCACGACCACGGCACACAATCCCGCGGCGTCCGCCGTCAAAGCGGTGATCGTCGCGGCATGCTTCGATGCGCTTGATCATCTGATCGGCGGTGGCGATCACGCGGCAATGCTGGCGCCCGGTGACACGCCCCTGGAGTTCGAGGTAGCGGTGAGCGACACGCCTGACCACTGCTCGGGTTTCGCTCGGCCCACGGCGTAGACTTCGCTGCCGTGGCAACACGTGCATTCGACGTCATCACCCTCGACGTGTCGCAGACCTACGACCTGCGCCGTGACGTTCTCCGCAACGGCGATCCCGACGCCGCCGTCAGCATTCCGCAAGACGACATGTACGAGGCACTTCACGTCGGTGCCGTCGACGGCGAGGGCCAAGTGATCGCCACCGCGTCCTTTTATCCCGAGCCGTGCACCGCCCGCCCCGCTGCCGATAACCCGGCGCAGTTGCGCTTCATGGCGGTGGAGAGGGCCTGGCAGGGATCGGGGGCCGGTGGTGCCGTTCTCGACGCGGGCGTCCAGGAACTGCGGGGCCGCGGCTGCGACCTGCTCTGGGCCAATGCCCGCGATACAGCCCTGGGCTTCTACTTAAAGCACGGATTCGAAGCGTACGGCGAGTCCTTCCTCGACTACACCATGGCCCTTCCCCACACCGTGGTGATCCTCGAACTGTCGAGGGATTGATCCCGGCGCTTCGATTGCGTCACACTCGGCCCGTGAAACCACGGCGGCGCCGGGACCATCTGCGCCGTGTCCTGGCACCCGCGCGCCACGTCGACATCGATCCTCTGATCGCACCGCTGCGGGCCGACCCGGCGCACACGGCCATCTTCATGGACATCGACGGCACCCTGGCGAACATCGTCAACGACCCGACGGCGGCTCGGATTCCCCCGCCGACTAAGTCGTCGCTGCGCCGCCTGGCGGTTTCCTACGCCGAGGTGGCAGTCGTATCAGGCCGCCGGCCACTGGATTCGCGGCGCCTCGTCGGCCTCGACCTCGACTACTCGGGAAATCACGGCATCGAGCACCTGCCTCGCGGCGCCGCTGCTCCTGTGATCGATCCGCAGGCGCTGCCCTGGCTGCCCGCAGTGCGCGCTTTCGTCGCATCAGAATGCGGCCCAGCCCTCACGGCATCAGGCGTGCACGTCGAGGACAAGGAAATCGTCATCACTCTGCACTGGCGCGGCGCTCGCGACGAGAAGGCTGCGGAGGTGGCGGCGATGTCCGCTGCAGCAACGGCAGCGGCAGGCGGCCTGCACACGATGCGCGGCCGCGGCGTTGTGGAGATCACGCCTCCCATCGCCATCGACAAGGGCACGGCGGTGCGCCGCGTCCTCGATGAGAATCCGGGTATCCGCCACGTCATCTACGCCGGTGACGACAGAACGGACGCCAACGCCATGAGGGCGCTGGCCGACCTGCGCGCATCGGGCAGGCTGGACACCGTTGTGCGCGTCGGCGTGATGTCCAACGAGACGCCGCTCGAGGTGCTCGACAACGCCGACATCCTTGTCAGCGGCACGCGCGGTGTCCGCCGCGTGCTGCATCGTCTTGAGCTGCGCCGCCGCGGACCCCACCTCCCCCTGGGGATGTGACAGCGGCACCGTCCACAGGGTAAAGTCCCCGCTTCAATGGCCGAGGGGGAATCCGCGCCGGCAGGTGCGGGCAAGATCGATCACGTCTTTATCGTGTACCTGGAGAACCAGTCGTTCGACAGGGTTTTCGGGTCGTTCCCGGGCGCTGATGGCGACGCCTCGCAGAAGCACGTGACCAAGGACTGGCTCAACGGCGTGCCGTTCGAGCCCACCCATGGAACGCCGTCATGGCATCTGCGCAAGGTATGGGCCAACGTCTTCTTCCGTGGCCAGTACTTCGAGGCGGACCGTCCCCTGTGGTGGAATTGGGCTCGCAACTTCGTCCTGGCCGACCGCTATCGCACCCAGGAGGGTCCTTCGACCCCCAATCACATGGCCCTCATTGCCGCCACTTCCGCGGGGTTGGTCAACAACCCCTGGCATTGGAAGTGGACGACAGTCCTCCAGGGCGCTCCCAACTCAAAGAACCCGCCGTACGACGTTCCCACGCTGCCCAACCTCCTCGAGGAGGCGGGCATCAGCTGGGCCAACTACGGCGAGGGCGACTTCGATTTCTTCACCCGCCTCCAAGATCCCAACAACCCCGGCAAGGCACGTAACAGCCAGGACGCCGAAGCCTTCTTCGAGGACATGGCGGCGGGCAAGGTATCGCAGGTCAACTGGGTGTTCCCGCAGAACCCCAAGTACCAGGGCGGCCTCAATTCACTGGAATGGACACGCACTGTTGTCGAGAGCATCAAATCGGTGCCCGGTCTCTGGGAGCGCTCGGCGATCTTCCTCACCTGGGACGATTGGGGCGGCTACTACGACCATGTGGAGCCAGTGAGGGGCGAGGCGCCCGAGGGATTCAAGCAGGGTGGCCGCGTCCCGCTTCTCATCCTCTCGCCGTTCGCCAAGCCGGGTCATGTCTTCCATGAGCCGGCCATCCATGCCTCGGTTGTGCGCTTCGTGGAGCGCATCTTCGGCCTCTCTCCCCTCAATGACATCGATGCCGGAGCCAACGATCTGCTCGGCGCCTTCGACTTCAACCAAGCGCCGCTGGCAGCTCCGGACACGTCCCCGAGCCTGGTTCCGGTCAGGGCGGCCCCCGATGTCTCCAAGACGAAATTCGCTCAGCGAGCCGGCCTACGGCCTGCTCCCGGCGCCTCCCGCGGGCTGATCTAGCGCGCATCTCCGTCACACGGGAGCGATCCAGCGCCATAACGTATGGCGCGATCGCGACGATTGTCCGCCCGCTGTCCGTCCGGCTGCCCAAATATGGGTTCAGGCGTTGCAGAAAGTTACGGACCTTTGTGGCATTTGGAGCGATTGCTCCGTAAAGACCTATTGACCGGTTCGTAACGATTCATCTTACATTCGGATTAGGGCCAAGACGGTCCATTCAGAAGGGAGCCAGACACATGTCGAGACGAACAACCAAAGTCGGAGTAGCCACGATCATCGCGGGAGCCGCGGTGTTTGCCGCCGCCCCGACTGTTGCTTACGCCCACCACTTCAGTGGTGGAGTGACGGTGAATTGCACGGACAAGACAATCAGCGTCACCGTCGTGAGCTGGGCTGGAAACGTCGAGATCACCAAGCTCCCCAGCGGTCCCGTGACCGAGAAGCTGCCGTCGAGCGCGAACGCCACGGTCACCTTCACCCTCGCCGAGATCGGTGGTAACGGCAACTACACCGCCGGCCGCCAGAACTTCCCGACGGATCCGGTTCCCGTGAACTTCACCGTCGCGTGCACGACGCCGACACCCACACCTACGCCTACACCAACACCCACGCCTACACCCACTCCTACGCCCACGCCTACTCCTACTCCTACACCCACCCCAACGCCCACGCCTACACCCACTCCTACGCCTACGCCTACGCCCACGCCTACTCCTACTCCTACACCCACTCCTACACCTACACCCACCGCCACCCCGTCGCCCAGCCCGACTGGTGACGTCCAGGGCATCACCACTCCGGGTACCGGCGGTAGCGATTCCGTCGTCCTCGGTTCGATGGGCCTGGCGCTCATGGCAGCCGGTTCCGCGATGGTCGTGGCAGGCAAGCGCCGCCGAGGCCTCAGCACCCGGTAGGCATTCATAAGCCAAGAACCTAAGGGCCCCCCTTTCGAGGGGGGCTCTTTCTTTTTGCCCCCAGAGCCCCTTGACGCGTTTGCTTCCGCCAGGTACTATGCACTACATAGTAGCTGGCTCAACAATGGAGCAGGCACCCATGAACGCCCCGACAGACCAGGACATCACCACATCCGATCACAGCGATGGTGAGTTCGCCAAAGAGATCGACGCCTACCTGAGCCGCCTCAACAAGGAACTCGAGGGTCTGCCCTCGGGCAAGCGCAACGAGATCCGCGAGGACATCGAAGCCCACCTCGACGAGGCCATCGGCGCCATGGAAACACCGTCCGCGGCAGGGCTTCGCACCATCTTCGATCGTGTCGGCGACCCGGCGGCCATCGCCGCCGAAGCGCGGGCCCAGCTGAATGCACCGCCACGGCCACCGCTGACCGGAGTTGAACTCGGAGCGCTGGCGTGTCTGGTCATCGGCGGCTTCGCCTTCCCCATCTTTCTGCCCGCGCTCGGGCTCTACATGATGTACCGCTCGTCGATATGGACCTTGCGCCAGAAGCGCATCGCGGCTGCTGCAACGCTGTCGGTCATCGTGGCGGTGTTCGTGGTGTTCGTTCTGGCCATCGCCGGGGTGCAGATGATCAGCGCCACCGGCATCCCCCAAACGGTCATCACGTCGAGCGGGCACCAGATAGTCGGTACGCCACCGAGCACCTGGAGGGTCGCCTCGTACGTCGTGGGCGGCGTGCTCTTCCTCGGCGGCCCGGTGGTCGCGGGCATCTACCTCCTGCGCGTCGCCAGGATTGTCGGACGCCTCACCGCCGTTCTGATTGCTGTCGTCGGTATCTGGCTCGCCAGCGGCTACGGCATGGCCTCGCTCCCCATCTCCGGGTCATCAGACGCTCACGCCGATTCCGGTCCCGGCACTTCGTACGGTTCGCCGACACCAGACCTCACTTGCACGAACTTCTACGAGAGTGGCGGCAATGTCGGCGTCAAAGTGGATCTCTCAATATCGATTTGTGGCGACGGCAAGAAGGCATTCGTCAACTGGGGCCCCGACTGCCACGGTGTCGGCCGCGTCTTCGACGTCGAAGCCAACAACACGTGCAAGGTCGAGACCACGTCCGACGGGTCCATCGTCGTCACCGGCCACGCGCCGCCATCGGCCTTGCTGCCCCGGCAGGGGTTCGGCTCGGAGGCGACGTGGATCATGATCC
>JBEPVH010000103.1:0-6959 GCA_041691115.1 bacterium
GGTTCAAGGTGGTCACCTGGAACACCCACAACACCAACACGAACAACAAGGTCATCGACGGCGTGCGCGACCTGGTCAGCCGGTCAGCCATCATCGGGCTGCAGGAGACCTACTCCCCCGCTCGCCGTGACCGGATCCGCAAGGCGTTTGTGGACTGCGGCAAATGCACGTGGGGTGCGTTCACCCCGGCACTTGTTAACGGTGGCGACGACACCATCATGTGGGACAGGACCAAGTTCGCCCTTCTCGATCGCGGTGTGAACGTCATCGCTCACCGCGGAGCGTGGCCCAACGGATCACATCACCCCGGCTACTTCATCACCTGGGTGAAGCTCCAGGACCGCGACACTTTGCGGAAGTTTGTGGTCATGAATACCCACATGCCGTCTCATGTGGACGTCGGCGGCCACCCCCGGTCGGGCGTTCCGGCGCGGCTGGACATGTACGCCCTGGGAATGGACCACCTCCTGAGCATGGTTGACAACCGCCGCGCCGCTGGTTTCCCCGTCATCGTCACCGGTGACTTCAATGTCGATGCTCGTGCCGATGCACGGGTGGACTACAACGGGTTCCCACACCATCGCTTTGCCAACCACGACATCGCCAGCAACTGGCGGCGTCTGGGCTACCCGGCCGCAGGCACACATGGAGATCGCCTGATCGACTACGTGGCCTCATCAGTGCAGCCGGCACTGGTACCCGACGCCCAGAACATCCTCAGCAGGTACGGCTCCGACCACAACGCGGTCATCGTGGCGCTCACGATCAAGGCCAACTGAAGTCCGACGTCAGTCGCCCAGACCTCCCCGGTCGGAGGCATCAACGCCGCGGCGGACAACGCTCTCAATGGCCGCCTTGACGTCGCTCATGATGTTTTCCAGTGCACCGTTGACCTCGGCCCGTGCCCCTGCCCGGCCGCCGTTGTTCTCCAACTGCCGCCGCGTCAGATCCAGGTCGATGCGCGCGTTAATGCGGGCGCGGCCGGGATTGCGGTCGGCGCTGTAGAAGATATTGATGAGAGCCTCGCCCTCATCGGCATCAGCGGCCGTCACTTCGAACCCGTTGTCGCCAGTGTTCCACTCGATCGATACACCAGGAGGTGTCTGCTCCTGCATCTCGTAGTACAACTGTTCGATACCGGCACGCGCCTCGAGCACCGAGCAGGCGTACGAGCGTGTGACTTCGCCGGAGATGGTCGCGTAGGCCATCGTCTGCCCTCCCTGTTCCGACGCTGATCGCCGGATGCAGGGCCACTGTGCGGTAGCGCACAGGGACATACAGCGGACAACACGGCGGACAAAGCCCGAAGAGAGGCCGTCCTCAGTTAAGAGACGAGCGCAGCCGGGAGAGGACGTCCTCGACCGATGACTTGTCAGTCGCCTGCGGAACTGCTTCGAGGTAGCTGCGCAGATCCGCGGCGGCTCCCGACGTCTGACCCATGCGCCAGCGCAGAAGTCCGCGGTCGCGGCGCTCCAGGGGAACGTCGGGCAACAGATCGACGCAGCGGTCAGCGGCTCGCAGCGCCAGCTCCCAGTTCTCCCGGGCGACGTAACAGCCGCGAAGGTTGCGCGACATGCGCGCCAGGATTGAACGTGTCGACGTGGCCATGAGCCATACGGGGTCCAGGTGATCGGGCTCGTCGCCGAGCGCATTGCCGACGATGCGCCGCGCCGCAGAATCGTCGAGGACCTCGCCGCCGGCGTAGGCATCGACGAGCGCGCCGTTGACGCGGACCACGAAGTGGCCCGGCAGGCCAACGCCTTCCGCCTCGGCGGTGGCGCGCCGTGAGACGGCGATCCAGATGATGGCGCAGGCGATGGGGACACCCGCACCCCTGGCGAGGACGCGGTGCAGGTAATGCGCCTGAGGATCACCGCCGCCGGCGCCGCGAAGTTGCAGCTTTTCACGCAGGACACCGGCGAGGACGGGAATCACGCTGTGTCCGCGCACGGATTCGACCCGGGATCGCAGGTCGGCCGCCAATTCATCAAGGATCTGCAGGGAACCCTCGACGTCGACTCCGTCGCAGTCCTCGGCGGCTAGATACAGCGCGCCACAGGCGACGTCACCGTCATCGGCGGCGGCGCAGTCGAGCAGCGCCGAGCGGTAATCCGCAGTCATGAAGCCCGTATTCTGCCGGTCGGGCGCTTGGCGACGCCCCCACTGCGCAGGCAACGCCATTCCATCGGCAGAATCGAGCGCCGAAGGGCACGTTGCTAGACTGCCCCAGTGATTCTGGAGGAGATCGGCGGACCCGAGGACCTGCGCGGACTCGGTCCCGAGGACCTGACCAGACTGTGCGCCGAGATTCGCGAGGTGCTGGTCGCCGCCGTGGCCCGGACGGGAGGCCACCTGGGCCCCAACCTCGGTGTCGTCGAACTTACCGTCGCAATGCACCGGGTGTTCGATTCTCCCCGTGATGCCATCGTTTTCGACACCGGTCACCAGGCCTACGTGCACAAGATGCTGACGGGCCGCCTCGACGGTTTTGCGTCATTGCGGCAGCAGGGCGGCATGTCGGGCTATCCGTCGCGAGCCGAGTCGGCCCATGACATCGTCGAGAACTCGCATGCCTCGACGGGACTGTCCTACGCATTGGCCATTGCTGAATCACGCAAGTTGTCGGGTGACGGGGGCAAGGTCATCTGCGTTGTGGGAGACGGCGCTCTCACCGGTGGAATGGCGTACGAGGCGCTCAACAACATCGGCCATGTGCAGGCCGAGATGGTGATCGTGCTCAACGACAACGGCAGGTCGTACGCCCCGACCGTCGGTGGTCTTGCTGAAAATCTCGGTCAGCTGCGACTGTCGCCACGCTACGAGGCCGTCAAAGAGCGCACCGGCACCGTCCTCAAAGGCTTGCCCGTCGTCGGTCATTCGGCCTACGAGACGGCGCGACGCATGAAGAATTCGATGAAGCAGTTGGTGACGCCGACATCGCTCTTCGAGACGCTCGGCCTCAAGTACGGTGGCCCCATCGACGGCCACGACATTCGCGCTGTCGAGCGCGCACTGCATGACGCTGCGCTGTACCGCGGACCCGTCGTCGTCCATGTGGTGACAGACAAGGGCCACGGCTATCAGCCGGCCGTCGACGACTCCGTCGATCGATTCCACGGTGTTTCGGCCTTCGACGCCGCCACAGGTGCTACGGCGACGCGGCAACCGAGCTGGACGGATCTGTTCGGTGAGGCGCTGTGTGAGGCCGCCGAGAACGACAAGCGCATCGTCGCCATCACGGCCGCCATGGCATCGTCAACCGGACTGCTTGAGTTCGCCAAGCGATTCCCTGATCGCTTCCACGATGTCGGCATCGCCGAGCAGCATGCCGTGACCTTCGCCGCCGGTCTGGCCATGCGCGGCCTGCGGCCCGTTGTGTGTATCTATTCGTCATTCCTGCAGCGCGCCTTCGACCAGGTCGCGTGCGACGTCGCCCTGCACAACCTGCCGGTGACGTTCGTCCTCGATCGTGCCGGCGTCACCGGTGAGGACGGCGCCTCGCATCACGGCATGCTCGACCTCAGTTACCTGAGAACGATTCCGGGCATGACGGTGTCGGCGCCGTCGGATCCCGCCGAGATGCGGCGCCTGCTGGCAACAGCCCTGACGCACGACGGCCCCTTCTCCATCCGCTATCCGCGTGGCGGTGCTCCGGCGGTAGCAACGGTGCCGCTCGAGGCTGTGCCCGTCGGGGTGTCACGCACGCTCCGCAGCGGCGGCGATGCTGTCATCGTAGCGGCGGGCAAGATGGTCGCCGTCGCCGAGGCGGGAGCCGCGCTGCTCGCCGAGCGCGGTATCGAGACGACGGTGGTTGACGTCAGATTCGTCAAGCCCCTCGACCCCGCCATCGCCGAGATGTGCCGCGACGTTCCGGTGGTTGTCACCATCGAAGACGGTGTGCGCAGTGGTGGTCTCGGATCGGCAGTTGCCGAACTCCTCGGCGATGCGGGTATCGCCGTTCCGGTCACCCGCCTGGGGCTTCCCGACAGCTTCCTTGAGCACGGCCAACAAGCGCGGTTGCTGGAAAAGCTAGGTCTCACCGCAGACGGTGTCGCCGCCGCAGTGGCCCGTCTCGCCGGTGACCGCCACCAGGCCACCGCTTCGTCTTAAGCGCGGCGCCGGGGTCTGGGGTACGCTGGCCCTTCCGATGACCTTCATGCCTCCCGAAGATCAGCCGCATCCCACGAATCTGGAGTCCGATGCGCCCCGCGCGGCCGCACCGGATATGCCGCAGCGGCCTCTCGGGCCCCTGGCGATTCCCGACCCCGGTCCCGAACCGCTGCCCAGCAACATGCGCAAGGGCGTGCCGCCCTCGTTCATTCTCATGCTGTTCCTGCTGTTCGTCGGCGCCGAGGTCTGGGCCTACATCCAGTACACCCAGCCGGGCGGCGAGGACCTGCCGCTCGGTAGCGTGGACATGGCGATCCCCGAGGGTGTCGGCGCCTTCTTCGGCTTCTTCTTCCTCACCTGGGTCGTCGGGGGATTCCACTGGATGGGTGGCAAGCTCCGCCTGCTCCGATTCCTCTGCAGGATCAAGGCGCCGTGGGGTCTCGTCGACAGGTCAAGAGTCGGCGGCGAGCAGTTGGCCGGCTATCAGCGGGTTGCCACCGAGCGAGTCAATCTCTTGGTGGAGATGCTCATCTACGACTTCGGCCGTCTCCTTGCGGGCCAGCACCCCGAGCTGGGGCATTACGTGGCGCCACAGGTGGTGACCGTGCTCAACCAACTGGTGGCACCGGTGATTCGCAGCGGCGACCGCGTGCGTCCGGAGTTCGGCAATCATGTCGAGGTCACCATCGAATGGAATGACGCGGACGTGCGCCGACCCGTCACGGCGCGAGCCCTTTTCGTCGACATGTCATCGCGCGTCACTGCTCAGGGCCTGCCGGTGCAATCGCCCAAGCGTCAGATGCGCATGACCATCGCCGTCGACCATTCCTTCCAGCGCATCATTGACGCGAGCATCGGACCGGTCTGACGTGGCGGGCGCCAGGGGATTCCCCTATCGCCGCATTGCCGACATCCTCATCCTGCTGTCGGCAATCAGCATCACTGTCATGGGCATTCTCACGCTGACGGCCGGGCGCGTGTCACCCGCGTATGCAAGCGCGCAAGAGTGCCGCGCCCTCGGCGAATCCCCGTACGCGGCTATGTCGACCACGTGCTATTCACGTGTCTGGATGATTGAGGACAGCGCCGCCAGGACGCGCAAGGGGAAGCTCGGACCCGAGACTCCCACGATGACGCTGACGTGGCCGGGTGCCTCGCCGGAAACGTTCACCGTCACCGTGCTGCAACCACCCGCGAGTTTTTCGACCTTGATCAAGACGCCGCGCTCTCCGGTGTCGGTGAAGGTGTGGAACGGCGTTCCGACAGCGATCTACTACCCGGTGGACAGCAATTCGGGGATGCGCACGACCTTCAACCCGTATTCGACCGACGATTTGCGGCAGTGGGGTGGTATCGCACTCGTCGGTGTCGGCCTGGTCATCTTTGTCGTGCATCCGGCACTGTGGCTGCTCCCCGTCGGCCTGCGCGCGGCGGCGGGACGCAGGTTTGGGCAGTGGCAGACCACGTCGCGCTCGACTGCCGAAATATTTTCGTACATCCCGCTGCGCGTCGCGCTCGTGGGACTAATCGCGCTGTCATTTCTCGACATCGCCACATCCATCCGTGGTGCCAGATGCGGGCTTTACGAGGCCAATCCCGTTGCAGTCGAAATGATCGGTCGCTGGGGCCAGCTTGGCGCCTTCTTCGCGCTCAAGCTTCCGGCACTCATCGCCGTCATCCTGGCCACGACCAAGCTACCTCGCCGCATCGCCGTCGTCGTCGCCCTTGCAGGCTGTGCCGTGATGGTTTACATCGTCGGCCAGAATGTGTATCTGCTGCTGAACGTTTCCGCCAACGCCTGCAACCAGGTATCGGGTTAAACGGAAGGAGGGCGCCGCACATCGCGATGCCCTCCCTGCACGAGATCAGCGCGCGGCGAGCTGCCCGTTCTTGGCTTCGGCGAGTGCGCCGCAGCAGGTGTCGAGAATGAGACGGGTCACCGTGTAGGGATCGCAGTTGGCATTGGGCCGGCGATCCTCGAGGTAGCCCTTTTTGTCAACGGCCACCTGCCACGGGATGCGCACCGACGCGCCGCGGTCGGAGACGCCGTAGGAATATTCGTTGTACGGTGCCGTCTCATGCGCACCTGTGAGGCGTGCCTCGATGCGGTCGCCGTAGTTGGCGATGTGCAGGTCGGCGCGGGTGCCGAGGGCCTCACATGCGGCGACGATGGGCTCGTACGACTCGCGCATCGCCTTGGTCGAGAAGTTGGTGTGCGCGCCGGCGCCATTCCAATCACCACGAACCGGCTTGGGATCGAGGGTGACCGAGATGTTCATGTCCTCGCCGATGCGGTTGAGCAGCCAGCGTGCCAGCCACAACTGATCGGAAACCTCGACGGGGCCGAGAGGACCAACCTGGTACTCCCACTGTCCCGGCATGACCTCGGCATTGATGCCGGCGATCTTCAGGCCTGCCTCGAGACAGACATCGAGATGCTTCTCGGCAAGGGGGCGTCCGTACACATCGTCAGAACCCACACCGCAGTAGTACGGGCCCTGTGCACCGGGATAACCGCCGCTCTCGGGGAAACCGAGGGGCCGGCTGCCGCGGAACATCGTGTATTCCTGCTCGATGCCGAACCAGGGGTCCTGGTCACCGAACTTCGCCACAGACTCCAGCAACTTGGCGCGGTTGTTGGTGGGATGCGGCGTCATGTCGGTGAGCAGCACCTCGCACATGACGAGCAGCGAATTGCCGCCGCGCACCGGGTCGGGACAGGAGAACACGGGCTTGAGCACACAGTCCGACGCCTTACCCGGCGCCTGGTTCGTGCTCGACCCGTCGAAACCCCAAATGGGCAGGTCCTTGGCGCTCTCGACAACCTTCGTCTTCGAACGCAGCAGAGG
>JBEPVH010000104.1:0-6920 GCA_041691115.1 bacterium
CCGATGTCATCGTCGTCGACACCGGTGACGCCGTCCTGGTGGTACCGCGCAGCCGGGCTCAGGCGGTCCGCGACGCCGTCGACGCACTGCGCGCCGCGGGTCGCGACGACCTCATCTGATCTGGCAGGCGGCTACTGCCAGGCGCCGATGATGGCGCCCATGATTACGAAGCCGACAAGCTGATACCCGGCGTTGATGAGAATCACGAACGCGCGGCCGCGTTCGAACAATGTGTTGGCCACCGCTGCGGTGCCTGCACATGCAGCCCACGCTACGGTTGCCACTTGAACACCACCCTGCCAGTCGTGGACGCCGGCCCACCCCAGCACGACGGCAAGCAGCAGTGCCGCAACAACGTTGACGACTCCCGATTCGGCGATGCCTATGGGGGAGGGCATGGCGCCCACAGCGGCCTTCCACGCGTTGCCGAACACAGGCGGTGCGTACCAGATGGCGCCGAGCGCAAAGAACGCAACGCCCGCCACCAGAATGGCGACCCAGTTGAAATGGACGGTGTCCATGTTTCCCTCCGTCCCCCTCAGGCCCGGTTTATGTCGCCGCCACAGTACCCCCACTTCCGAAGCAGTGGGGGTACCTCTCAGCGATATCCGGCAGCCTGGACCGAGAACATGGCGGCGTATTTACCGTCATGTGTCATCAACTCCTCGTGCGTCCCCGCTTCGATGACGCGGCCCGAGTCGATCACGAGGATGCGGTCGGCGTTACGAACCGTCGAGAAGCGATGCGACACCAGGAGCAGCGTCTTGTCGCGGTACTCGGCTTCCAGTTGGTTGAAGATCTCGAACTCGGCCTCGGCGTCGATGGCCGAGGTCGGCTCATCAAGGATGAGCACCGGAGCCGACTGATAGAAGGCTCTGGCAATCGCCAGCTTCTGCCACTGACCGCCCGACAGCTGGACGCCGTCCTCATCGTTGCCCAGCATCTGGTCATAGCGCTGGGGCATGGCATCGATGAACGGAGACGCTCCCGCCTTGGTGGCTGCAGCGACAACAAGCTCGTCGTCGACCTTGCTGGTGTCACCGAGCAGGATGTTGTCACGCACCGTGAGGCGATACTGCACGAAGTCCTGGAACAGCGTGCCGAGGTGCGAGTACCAGTTGGCAAGCTCGAGTTCGCGGATGTCCACGCCGTTGATGAGGATGGCGCCGTGCGTGACGTCATAGAAGCGGCAGAGAAGCTTGACGATCGTCGACTTGCCGGCACCGTTGATGCCGACCAGTGCCACGTTTTCACCGGGCTCGACAGTGAACGAGACATCCTCAAGGACGCTCTGGCCGTTGGGGTAGGCGAAGGACACCGCGCGGAATTCAATGTGTGGTGGCACCAACGGCTCGAACCGCACGGGGTCCTCGCGCTCTTTGATGAGCCGCGGCAGAGCCGTCAACTTCACGAAGAAATCGACGAACAAGGAGTTCTCGTACACGGCACCGCCCTGCACGCCCGCCGCCGCGGCAGCCGTCACCAGTTGCTGCAGCATGGTCACGAAGAATGCGTAGGCGCCGATGGTGATGCTGCGGTCGATCGCCTGAGGCAGAACCAGCCACGCCACCAGGAACATCGCGCCGCCTTCAATGAGCGGCGCCAGTGTTGTTACCACGCGAAAACGTTCGAGCGGCTTCTTGTGTAGCTCGAACAGTTCGTCCTGGATCGCTTTGTACTTGTCCAGGAGGGCAGGACCGGTCTGGAAGATCTTGGTCTCGCGCAAGGAGTTGTTCTCTGACAGCAACCAGCCGAAGTACCAGAGCCGGCGTGCACCGGGTGCACCCGAGCCATAGAACGACCACTGCATGTTGCCGAAGCGGGCGCGCAGATACAGACGCGGCAGTGTCACGAGCGTCAGGACGGGAACTGCCCACCAGGCAAACGTCGCCAGGACGATGGCGGCCGACACGTAGGCGACAGCGGCTGTGCAGAAGTACGACAGCATTCTCAGGAAGTCCGGCATGCGCCACTGGTGCGTTTCGCGGACATTGGTGATGAGGTTCTGGACTTCGGGATCCTCGATGTGCGCGATGTCGAGGTGTGTCAGCTTGTCCGAGAACCTGTAGGCGAACTCGTTCTGCAACTTGTAGCGGAAGAGGTAGTCGTAATACTGGTCATGCAGTCCGCTGGAGACCGCCGTCGTGGCGGCCAAGAGGGCGCAATGCGTCGCCAGGATGGCCACGATGACCAGCGGTACGGTCACCGCCACCCCGGGCGTCGCCACGACGTGGTCGATGAGCAACTTGAACGTGAACCCCGTCGCCACCGGTGCCACGGCGGTCAGGGCAGCCGTCAGGTAGTAGAGGACGGTTAGCCGTTTGTCCATCTGCCAGGCGATGGCCAGCATCAGGCGGATGTTGCGGAGAACGGATCGGAATTGGGTCCACATGTCGGTCTTTCGTACTGGAGCGGCAAAGCCGCACGGATAAAGGATCGTCGCCGAAGCGACGGTGGTGGGTCGCGGGGACCTGCACCTGGGCGCGCGCAAGCGATGGAAGAGGAGGCGGCGCCGCTCCGCGATCCTACAGGACGCGGTGAGTTTGACGCGGTTCGACTCCCGTCGGTCCACCTCTAACGGGCACAATGACGCGCCATGTCCACCAATCCCATCTCGTTCGGAACTGACGGCTGGCGCGCTGTCATTGCTGATGACTTCACATACGAGCGCGTCCGCGCTTGCGCCCAGGGTGTTGCCTGGTATCTCGCCGACGACGTGCGCCCCATCGTTGTCGGACACGACTCGCGCTTCTCGGCGGAACTCTTCGCCCAGGAAGTCGCCCGCGTCCTCGCCGCCAACGGCAAGAAGGTGATTCTTCTCGACCGTGTCGTGCCTACTCCGGCGCTGTCGTGGACCGTCGTCGACCAGAAGGCGGCGGGTGCCGTCATGGTCACGGCAAGCCACAACCCCGCGGAATTCAACGGCATCAAGTTCAAGCCTGACTTCGGTGGCTCGGCGCCGCCCGAGGTCGTCACACAGATCGAGAACCACGCCAACCGTGCGCTCGACGAAAACAGCGTCGTGGCCATGTCGTGGGCCGACGCCGAGGAGTCGGGCCGTATCACCCGCCTCAATCCCATCCCGTCGTTCATGACGCAGCTGGGCCGCATGGTCGACCTTCCGGGACTGCGCGCTGCAGGACTGCACGTCGTTCATGAGTCCATGTACGGCGCCGGCCAGGGACTCATCGCCGAGGCACTCGCGGGTGGCAGCACCACCGTCGATGAGCTGCACGGCGAGCGCAACCCCGGATTCGGTGGCATGCACCCCGAGCCCATCGGGCGCTACATGCCCGACGCCATGGCGCTCATGGCCAAGGGTGGCCATGACCTCGCCATCGCCAACGACGGCGACGCTGATCGCGTCGGCATCATTGATGAGCAGGGCACCTTCGTCAATCAGCTCGAAGTGGCTGCATTGTTTGCCATGTATTACCTCGAGAAGAAGGGGGAGAAGGGCGACCTCGTCCGCTCCCTGACATCGACGCTCATGCTCGACCGCCTCGCCGAAAAGTTCGGCGTTCCGTGCCATGAGACCCCCGTCGGCTTCAAGTTCATCGGCACCACGATGATGGAGACCAACGCGCTGCTCGGTTGCGAGGAGTCCGGTGGATTCGCATTCCGCGGTCACATCCCCGAGCGCGACGGAGTTCTCGCCGGTCTGCTGATGGCGGAAATCAAGCTGGCGTACAACATGCCTCTGTCGAAGGTGGTGGACCACCTCCGCGAGCTGGTCGGCACCTGGTGCTACGACAGGCATGACATCCGCTTCGACCGCGAGGGCTACGCCGAGCGCAAGCAGGCCGTATACCGCGCCATGCAGGCGGACGTTCCCACCGAGATCGCAGGGACCAAGGTCATCCGCACGCGCACCGACGACGGCTTCAAGTTCTACCTCGAGGACGGCGCCTGGGTCCTGGTGCGCATGAGTGGCACAGAGCCGCTGATGCGCGTTTACAGTGAGGCGCAGACGCCCGAACGCGTCGCCGCATTGATCGCGGCACTGGAGCAGCGCATCGGCGTCTCTCCGGCCGCAGCAGGAGCAGCACATTGACAGCGACACCGCTCTCCCGGTCCGATGCCATTCAGCCGACAGGCGCCAACCGCATCGATAAGCCGTGGGGATACGAGCTTCGCTGGGCGATCACCGATCGCTATCTCGGCAAGGTGATTCACGTCAACAAGGGTCACCAACTCTCGTTGCAGTATCACGTCGAGAAGGACGAATCGATCTACATCCAGTCGGGTGTCCTTGACCTCGTTCTCGAGAGCGCCAGCGGCGAACTCGAGACGCACAGGCTGACAACCGGCATGAGTGCCCGGGTCCGGCCGGGTCTGCGGCATCGCTTCGTCGCTGTGGAGGACGTCGACATCATTGAGGTGTCTTCGCCCGAGATCGACGACGTCGTCCGCTTGGAAGACGACTATGGCCGCCAGGGCACCTCGAATCCCTGATAGCGCCGCTATCACCTTTTCCACTTATCCACACCCAACCTGTGGATAACGGAAGCGGGCGCCGCCGCGGCCGGGGGCATGCCGCTCTCGCCGCACAGGCTCGGCGCACTCTCGGCGTCAGCGAGACGCACCATCTCGCGGCGGTTCCGCTCCCCCTGGTTCATGCAGCCCTCGGCCTCGCCGCGTGTGCTCTCGCCTTCCTCGTGCGCATTCCGGTCAGCGGTCTCGGACCCGGTATCGCGGCCTCAGCCGCCATAGCCCTGGGGACCGGCGCCGGCCTGGTGCTCTACGACCGTCTCGTCTACCCCGCGTCCATCCGCCCCGGCATCGGTGCGTCGTCGCTCCCGATGGCGGCCGTCGGCGCCTTCGCCATCCTTCTGGCCACGACGACGCCCCTGTGGGTGCGCCTGGCCGCAGCGCTAGCTGCTGCGATCGTGATCGGCGTCATTCCGTATCTCGGCGTTCTCGCGCAGACGGGAAACACCTCACCGTGGTTGCGGATGGCGCGCGACGGTGGCGGCATCGTGGTCGCCATTCCCTATGTTCTCGCCGGTGCCGGAACCGACCTCCATCTGCTGGCTCGCGCCGCCGTCGTTGGTGCGGGCATCGCGCTTGTCAGCTACGACGCGCTGCGACTGGAAGCGGAATCGCGGCGCGCCTGCCTCATTGGTGCGCTCGCATGTGCTGTCGCCGTGGCATTGGCGTCGCTCTTCGCCAGCGGTGACATTCCCGGGGCGCGCGCAGCTCTGCTGCTGCTCATTTGGTACGGCGTCCGCGGTGCCGCGGCCTCCTACTTCGCAGGCCGTACGGGCGTCATCCTCATCCTCGAGTACCTCGCCTTTGCAGTCGTCGCCCTGCTGGCCCTTGCCTGGGTGGCGTCAGGCCACTGACGCTGCGGGCTGTCGGATGACGCGGGTGTACGTGCAATCCAGGGAGCGCGCCAGTTCCTGAAGCATCTGGCCATGAACCATGGCGCGTGACGCTTCGTCGGGCTTGGCCTTGACCTCCCACTCGACTTCGCGCTTGCGCAGGTCGCGGTGGTTGATCTCCAGTTCCGCGGATGTATGTCGATCGGTCTGAGGTGTGGTCTTCCACGAGTAGACCCAGCTACCGGAGACAGTGCGTAGTTCATTGGGGAAGGTGGCGAAGACGGCGCGCACATCGCTGAGCGTCAAGTCGGCGTCGGGCACGTCGCTGGCTGTGTCGCCACCCCGGGGCTTGCTGCGTGTCACGACAGCACCACGCACGGCGCGGGCGCCGTGGATGTCGACGCCGTGATCGCCACCGACCTGGTATTCGAGAACCTGGCCTGCCGTCGAAAACGACACGAGGTGCTCGCTGGGCATGACGGCGATCTCGGCCTCTGCCTGGTGCAACTTGAAGACGAGTGCGTCGACCTTGTCGGCGTCGGGATGCTGGCCGGCCATCTCCGGGCGTTCCCAGCCGGCTCGGACTGCGTCACGCATCTCCAATTCGAGGTGGCCGTCGTAGACGCGGGCGGCGATGTCGGCATGGCCGCGGACCGCCAGTTTGTCGATGGCGGCGAGGGTTCGGCGCGCGTTCGGAGAGACCCGGGCGTGGAGTTCGCCTCCGCCGGGTCCGCCCATGGCGGGCGCCCTGGATCCCAGGGGCCTGTCGCGGGCCGTTCTGCCTACTACCTCGAAGTCATGCATTTCTCTGCGAGCATCGTCGGAATCGCGAGAGGACAGAGCGCGGACAATCTTGGCGTTCCTCGTAGCGGAGATCGCCCTCTGCAGCGCTAGTGATGCTTGGACCCTGGCCCGACGGGCAACGTTGAGCGTTGCTTCCAGCGCAGAGCCCTTCGGAGTCATCACGCATTTGTCGTCTTATCGCGCTTTGAGGCGCGCGTCAAGAACCAATGACACGGCCAGGGTCCCGCTAGGAGCGGACTGCGGAGCGCCTCGTGGCGTACAACTGCCTGTCAGCGCGCGCCAGAACCGCCTCGGCGGTGTCGCCCGACTGCACCTGGGTGACGCCCACGGAGACCGAAAGGCCATTGGTCCGAGAGCGGACATTGGCTTGGATCTCGGTCATCAGGCGCTCGGCCACGTCGACGTCGACGTTGGTCAGGACACAGAAGAACTCGTCGCCGCCGTAGCGGACGATGACGTCGTACGACCGGAGGCGTTCACGGAGCGTGGCGACCACGTTCTGGAGAAACGCGTCTCCGGCGGCGTGGCCGAGCGAGTCATTGACCTTCTTGAGGCCGTCAGCATCGATGAAGGCGACGACGGTGCCGCGATCGGGGGCACGACGCGCCCTGTCGATTTCTCGCTGCAGGGCCACCAGGCCGGCTCCACGACGGAGCGCACCTGTCAGTTCATCGACGGCGACCTCGGCAGCCAGGTTGCGGCACTGGTCGACGAGACCGCGAAGCCTCGCGACTGCCACATCGACATGCTCGTCGTCGATGCCCTCGATGACGTCGACGGGGACGCCCAGGG
>JBEPVH010000105.1:0-6847 GCA_041691115.1 bacterium
GCAGTGAAGAGGGCGAAAGCATCGTCGCCTGTATGCGTGACCAACGCGGCCCGCCGTCCCAGCCGCGCCGCGGCAACAGCAACGTTGGTAGCACTGCCGCCCAGCGACTGCTGGTACGTCGAGACCGTACGCAGCGGCCCGGATTGCAACGGGTAGATGTCAATAGAGATCCGTCCCATCGCCACGAGGTCGAAATTCTGGTCAGACACCGAGAACCCGGAGGACCTCTCGGTTGTGCACCTGGTCGGCTATTGCGCGCTCCAGGTACCCGGGGCGCACCGGAAGCACGTCCTGCTCCACGACGAGCCATCCGCGATACCCCAGATTGCGCAGCCAATCCACAAGTGCCGTGATGTCGACGTTGCCCTCACCGAGACGCGTGAAGGCTTCGCGCTTCCACACCTCGAAGGCATCCCCACCCTCTTCGCGAACGGCGCGGACGACATCGCTGCGAACGTCCTTCACATGGACCTGGCTGATGCGGTCTCCCCAGCGCGACAGAACGTCGAGGACATCACCGCCTCCGGTCACGAGGTGGCCGGGATCCAGACACAGCGAGGCATCCGTGCCATCGAGCAAACGATCGATCTCCCACGGCGCCTCCACCCAGGTGGCGACATGGGGATGGAATCCAGGTTCGTAGCCCCGTTCACGGCAACGCGATACCGCCCAGTTCACTCCGGCGCAGAGCCGGTGCCAGCCGGCATCGTCAAGACCGAGGCTGTGGTCAGCCGCCGCCATCCCTGGAGCCATGCCACGGCGCTGCGGAGCACCGGCATCAGCGAGCGTGGGCACGGGCGGGGGCGCTCCGCCGACGGCATCCCGGGCGGCATCGAAGATGTCCAGGATCTCGTCGAGAACCGCAACGGACGTCTTGACGTCCTCGCCAGCGAATGGAAGCTGAATCCAGCCGCCCGCCAGACCGAGGTTGTGGTTGGCCAGATGCTCGGCGATGTTGTCCTTCGATCCCAGCAGCCCCACGGGCCCCAGATCGATCCCTGCATAGCCGGCCTCGGCCACGGCGGTCAGGAGGGCGGCGCCTGTGGGGCCGTCTCCCTCGACAAGCTCAAAGGCACCGAACGAGCAGGGCGCGTTGGCGACCCAAGGGATCGGGCGCTTGACCGCCTCTTCGTCGTCGTCCATTTCGGGCCTCCACGGGGGTGTCGGGGCGCCTGATATACCATCCGAGCCGCGCCAGATGCCTTGGGGGCCATGACATGCCGCAGACAGTCCGCCTCACCACTGCGCAGGCGCTGGTCAAATTCCTCGCCGCCCAGCACTCGGAAAGGGATGGGATCGAGGCCCGCCTCATCGAGGGCGTCTTCGGAATTTTCGGCCACGGCAACGTGGCCGGTTTGGGCGAGGCGCTCTACTCCGCCCGCGAATCCATGCCGTATCACATGGCACGAAACGAGCAGTCGATGGTGCATACCGCGGTGGGCTTCGCCCGCATGCGCAACCGCCTCTCGACGCTGGCATGCACATCGTCGGTGGGACCCGGTGCCACCAACATGGTCACCGGTGCCGCCCTGGCAACCATCAACAGACTCCCCGTGCTGCTGCTCCCCGGCGATGTCTTCGCATCGCGCGCACCGGACCCTGTACTCCAGCAGTTGGAGTCGGGCGCTCGCGGCGACATCTCCGTCAACGACTGCTTCATCCCTGTGTCGCGCTACTTCGACAGGATCGCCCGGCCCGAGCAACTCGGTCCTGCAGCACTCAATGCAATGCGCGTGCTCACGTCTCCTGCCGACACCGGTGCAGTGACCCTCGCCCTGCCACAGGACGTTCAGGCCGAGGCCCACGACTTCCCCACTGAACTGTTCACGCGCCGCGTCTGGCGAATCCCCCGGGCCAACGCCGACGCCGCAGCCCTCGAACGCGCCGCCGCCTGGATCCGCGGTTCACATCGCCCCCTCATCGTTGCCGGCGGAGGCGTCACGTACTCCGGCGCCAACGCAGCACTCGCGGCGTTTGCCCGCGACCTCGGCATCCCCGTGGCCGAGACCCAGGCGGGCAAAGGCTCGATCCCCCACACCCACGCGCAGTCCGTCGGCGCCATCGGGGCCACCGGCGGCCTGGCAGCCAACCGGATTGCACATGACGCCGATCTCGTCATCGGTATCGGCACACGGTGGAGCGACTTCACCACGGCATCCAAGACGCTGTTCGCCGACCCCAATGTCCGCTTCATCAACATCAACGTCGCCGAGTTCGACGCGTACAAGAATGCGGCGCTCCCCCTCACCGGCGACGCCCGGACCACTATCACCGCTCTCAGCTCCCTGCTCGGCGGATTCCACGTCAGCGGTGACTGGAGCAGTGCCGTTGTGCGCTTGCGCGATGAATGGAATGCGGAGATTGACTCCGTGACCGCGCCAGACGCCACTCCCGCAACGCCGCTGCGCCAGCGCCACGTCATCCGCGCCGTCAACGACACCGTTGCAGCCAGTGACGTTGTCGTATGTGCCGCAGGATCGATGCCCGGCGACCTGCACAAGCTGTGGCGGGCAACGGACCCCAAGCAATACCACGTCGAGTACGGCTACTCCTGCATGGGATACGAGCTGGCGGGTGCCCTCGGCGTGAAGATGGCAGCGCCGGAGCGCGCGGTAGTTGCCATGGTTGGCGACGGTTCCTACCTCATGCTCAACGACGCCATCACCACGTCCGTCGAAGAGAACATGCCCATCGTCGTCATCCTCGTCGACAACTCGGGCTACGCCTCCATCGGCAACCTGGCCCGCTCCGTCGGTATCGATGGATTCGGCACGCTCTACCGTCGTCGTGACGAAGGCATCGCTACCGATTCCCATCCAGACGGACCGCGTCTTCCCCTGGACCTCCCCGGCAATGCCCGCTCGCTGGGAGCCGACGTCGTCATCGCCGACAGCATCGAAGAGTTCACCAAGGCACTGCACGTGGCACGGACCGCCACACGCACCACGGTGATCTGCGTCACCACGGACCGCTACGACGGCGTGCCGGGCTACGACTCATGGTGGGACGTTCCCGTCGCGCAAGTCTCGGATACTGATGCCGTTGTTGCCGCGCGTCGCGACTACGAGACCGCCATCAAGAACCGGCGTCCACTGCAGTAGAGATTCCGGCATACGCAGCCGACAGTTCGGTGTACGTCGTCGCCATGCGCGTCACCGCTGTAGCGGCGTCACAAGCACCGCTGAGCCAGTCGACGAGTGGAGGGCCGAAGATGGTGCGGCCTACCGCAAATCCAACAAAGCCGGGAACGACAGCCGCCGCCCGCAGCCACGCGCCGACGGTCTCCACGTCGGCTCCCTGACCCAGAACGATGAGCTTCGCGTCGCGTTGCACCTTGGACGCGGCAGAGGCAATACCTGTCAGGCCCGCCACCGACGCGCAGCCCTCGACCTTCCAAATGTCGGGACGAAATCCAATGACGAGCAGCGCCGACACCGCTTCAGCGATGAGCCGCGGCCTGTCGATCTCGACGAAATCCGGACCCGCGTCCTCAGGACGGGGAACGAGAACCTCGAGCATCCACGGCATGCCGTTCTCACGGCACCACTCGCCCACTGCCCACAACTGAGATTGCTCGTCAGCGGTCATCGGACGCGTCGTCGGGTGGTAGCGCAATAGGACCTTGGCGAACGTTGCCGGGAACTCCTGCAGAACCGCACCGAAACGCTCGCCGTGGGCGACGACAAAGCCCGACGCAGGACTGGCCTCGACGGGGAGCCCGAGGGGCACGTCCGCGGCCACCGCAGCTCTGGCCACGTCGCCACCGAACTCGTCATCGACAAGGATCGCGCCATGGCTGGCGACGGCGGGGACAACCGCACGAGCCTGCTCGAACGCCTGCCAGATGAGCCCCTTGGCCTCCGTCGTGACGGCCTCCTTGTCATCGCGATCGACAATCCCCAGCGCATCCCAGAAGGCAGCACGGTGATCGAACGCGAGGATGTGGAGTTCGGCCGGGAGGGCTGTTGCCATGGCGCGGATTGTGCCCCACGACCCAGACGGTCGGGCTGGTAGGGTTCCCGCCCATGCCTGAGGACGACGACAAACAAGAGAGCCTCGCCACCCGCTTCGGCGCCAATCTCGAGAATGTTCTCGAGACAACTCTGTTCGGCGCCCGGTGGCTGCTGGCTCCGCTCTACCTCGGCCTGATCGTCAGCCTGCTCGTCGTTGTGTATCGCTTCTTCGAAGTGCTCGCCCACATGGTCTCGCAGCTGGGCGACACCGAAATCAGGCACACAACAATCACTGTGCTCGAGACGCTGGACATCACCCTCCTAGGCAATCTGATCCTTCTCGTGATGTTCGTCGGCTACGAGAACTTCGTTTCCCACATCGATCCAGCGCAGGGCGCGGACCGGCCGCATTGGCTCGGCAGGGTGAACTTCTCCGGACTGAAGCTCAAGATGATCGCCTCGCTGGTGGCGATCTCCGTCATCGAACTGCTCAAGGACTTCCTCGCAGATCCCGGCAGCGGCTACCCCTACGAGGGCTGGCGCATCGGACTGCACATGACATTCGTCGCCTCCGGCCTGATCTTCGCCATCACTGACTGGATCGCCGCCAAGGCTGAAGAGGCCGAGTACGTCACCGAGAAGGAGACCGAGGCCGCATAGGTCAGGTCACCACCTGGGGTGCGACATCCGATTCCGACGGCAGCCGTCGCGAATCACCGCCGTCGCTGAAGCTACGCCGCCTCGCGCCGCCGCAACAACCCGACTGCGGCCACAACGAGGAACAACACCCACGCGGCAAAGCCAGGCAACACAGCCTTGAACACCGGCGTCCCGGATGCAGCCGCCACGAGAGGAATCGCGCCGGCTATCAGCATCACAGCACCGACAACAGCCACCACAGCCATCCAGCGGGGAATGATCCCGGCAGAACGCGCGGCCATTCCGAGACCGAGCAGTGCACCACCGATCGCTGCCAGGTTCAACGTGAACGTGGTCCAGTGGATCCGCCAGATCATCGCGAACAATCCGGGGTCGGCGGCTGTCGACTGGCTCAGAGAAGCATCGAGGATGGATGTCAGCCCGAAGAAAGCAGCAATGAGCACTGCGGACGCGCGTCCAAACTGTCCCCAAATGACCCCACCATCACCTCGTACCTCGGCACGACGCCCGATGACGCTGACGAAGGTGAGCAGAGCGACGATGTTGATGGCAAAGGTGCCGCACGCGATCGTCGCCGCCGCCTGATTGCCTGAGTACCACGCCATGACATCTCTGATGGGCGCATCGGGTCCGGGCTGGGTCACCCGAAGGATGTTGTCCACGATGACGAGGCTGGCAAAGGTGAGCGCGCCGACAGCGCCCGCGATGTCCCACCGCCGACCTGAGGAATCCGGCACAACGGGCAGGGCGCGATCGTCGAGACGGTCCGTCACCGTTGCTGCCATCTGGTTCACCCCTGAAGCGTGCTGAATGCGAGCAGATCGCCTGTATATCGAAATGGACGGTCCTCGCGCACCCCGGGCGATTCCAGATGAGGCATGCTTATAGGGCGCGGAGGGATGCCGGAGCGGTTGAACGGAACGGTCTTGAAAACCGTAAGGGCTGTCACGCCCTCGGGGGTTCAAATCCCTCTCCCTCCGCCATTTTCCCCTTCTACCACAAGGGGTTGGACGCAGACGACCGTCGATGGACGTTGGCGGACAGAGCGAGCATCAGGCTGAGACGGCGTCGAGAACTCGTACCACTGATCCATCGGGCCGCAGGCAAGTCCGGAACTGAGCGGCGATTCCGGGCGCGGCCCACGGTCGGACCCCTTTAAATCCGTTGTCGTCGTGGACCGCTGTCACCCGGAAGCGGTGGGTCTGGCCAGTACCGTCGTACCAGGTGAGAACTGAGCCTGCGCGCAGTGACATCAGCGGCGTGAAGACGCCAGGATTGTGGCCCATGAAATAGGTGCGCCCGTGCACGCACACATTGATGACGGCGGTCGCGGGAAGAGGAGTAGCCCCTTCGCAGTCGTTGTATACGCCGAGGGCAACGTCCAGCGCGCCGTCGGAGCTAACAAGGCGGTTGCGCACCACCGGAGGGCCTGGTTGGATTGGCGAGGTATTCGAATGCGTGGCTGTCGCTTGAGGGGAGCGAGCAGGCGGCGCGGAGGCATGGTGCGCTGCCACGATGACGTGGGGATTCAGGGGCCCGGTGGCCGGTAGTACCCGTGCGCGCACCGTAAGCGGCGGGGAAGCATCGGCCGATGCCGTGTCAGTCGGGAGAGCCAGCCACGACACGGTGGCCAGGATCGTGCCGCTCACGGCCCGAACCCAGAAGGGATGACGGTGCGTGGCCTGGTGCTGGCGTACAAGCGCGTGTTGATTGCGCGCACCGATTCGCGTGAGGGCCATTGTCATCTAGTCATCGTCCGGCCGATGCCACTCGATGACTAGATGCTCCCTGATCAAAGACTCGTGGTGTCCCTGGCCTCGCGATAGTGCACTTGCACTACGTTGAGTTAGCGCCGACCAGGCCAGCGACGGATGGACCGGGACGGACCGAGTCTAGGACGCCCTCGGCGTGAATGCCGACGGAGTACCAACGGTCAGAGATGCGCAGTAACCGCGGTGGGGTGACCCGAGCCACCCCACCGCAGTCGCGAAACTACGAGCGGAAGAGCGACCGGCGACGTCGGCCGGCCACAACCATTGCCGATCCAGCAGCCATGAGTGCCAGGCCAAACGATCCCAGGACCACTGAATCGCTACCGCCGGTTCCCGGAGTCGAGATGCCCAGAACGTCACTGGTAGGCGACGGAGTCGCAGTCGGTGTGGGTGTCGCAGTAGGCGTCGGCGTGGGGGTGGGTGTAGGTGTAGGCGTCGGCGTCGGCGTCGGCGTCGGCGTGG
>JBEPVH010000106.1:0-6837 GCA_041691115.1 bacterium
GCACACTGGCGGTGCTGACCGTGTCCGACACGGCGAGCTCGGTGCACTGCGACAGCACGTGGACGCCGGCGACCAATCCGGTGCCGGCATCCGTCAGCGACGACTATCCGTTCCCCTACCTGCAGACGCCGTCGATCCCGGCGATGACGCTGGTGTCGTTGCTGTTGATTCTTGTCGTCGCGGGCATCGCTGTGCGCCTCGCCGCCGGCCGGCTTCGAACCATCGCCGGCTACACCGACCTCTTCGCCATGGGAGCGGCGTTCCTGCTTCTCGAAACCAAAAGTGTGGTGCAGTTCGCCCTGCTGTTCGGCACCACGTGGGTTGTCAACGCGCTGGTGTTCGGCGGCATCCTGCTGAGCATCCTTGCCGCCATCGAGGTGTCACGCCGCTTCCAGGTCACGCGAATAGGCCTGGTGTATGCACTGCTGCTGGTGGCTGTGGCCATCGCCTGGGTGGTGCCTTTCCATGACTTCCTGGGTCTGGCCTTCGTGCCGCGCCTGATTGCCGCAACAGTCTTCTCGTTTGCACCCGTGTTTCTCGCCAACCTGCTGTTCGCGCAGCGCTTTCGCAGCACCTCTGATTCGACGACGGCATTCGCCGCCAATCTCCTGGGCGCCATCGTCGGTGGCGTGCTGGAGTACTCGGCGTTGCTGGTCGGCTACCGCGCGCTTTTGATCCTGGTGGCGATCCTGTACGCGATCGCGTTCCTGACGGGGCGCTCGTCCCTGACGGCTGCGTAGTTAGCCGGCCTCTCCCGCATACGTCTCGTCGTCGCTACCGTCCTCGGGACGCGTGAGTGCCTGAGCCAGGCGCTCATTGAGGCCACGGCGCTCGAAGCGATAGCCGATTCCGGGAACAGCGTGGATGTACGTCGGCCGTGGGCCGTCGGGCTCGATCTTGCGACGCAACCTGTAGACGTGCGCGTCGACGGAGCGCAGGTCGAGGTCGGCACCCTGGCCCCACACCTTCTGGATCATCTCGGAGCGCGAGATGACGCGACCCGGCGATGCCGAGAGCAGCGCCAGAAGGTCGAACTCGGTCGGTGTCAACGTCACGGCCTGGCCGTCGCGCAGCACTTCGTGGCGGCCCACGTCGACGACAAGGCCGGGGAACTTGAGGCGGCCGGGACGCACCTGAGTCTGGGAGGCGCGCTGGCGCCGCAGTTTGGCGTTGATGCGAGCTGCCAGCTCGCGAACCTCAAAGGGCTTGGTGATGTAGTCGTCGGCACCGATCTCCAGGCCAACGACGACGTCGACGGGATCGGACGATGCCGACACCATGATGATGGGTACCTCGACGCCCGCAGAGCGCAGGCGGCGACAGACATCGAAGCCCGTGAGGCCGGGCAAAGACAGGTCGAGAAGAATCAGGTCGATGTCATTCTGCTCGGCCACACGGAGGCCGTCGATGCCGTCCTCGGCGAACTGAATGACAAATCCGTGCTGGTGACCCAGGACGGAGAGGATGTCGTGCATCGACGGGTCATCGTCGATCACCAGCACCGTTGCTTCCGAGCCGGGACGGTTCGCCAGCGTTGTGGCTGCACCGTTGGCCTGGGGATCCGAATAGGTGGTCATCATGCCTCTTCCAATCCTTCGCGACGGTGGAGGGGGTCTGGCCCGAACTGAGACCCGGCGGCAACGTAACACGCGCCGATCGCGTCGCATTGGTCGGTTACGAGCGCGTTGCCGAGTCTTGGCGCCGCTGCTGCATGGATTCGCTCACCGGCGGACAAAATCAGCATCTCGATTTCCTTAGACATGCATGGGCAGAGCAACGATGAAGGCGTTGCCGCGGGCTCGGGCGTTGTCGATGGTCACAGTGCCCCCCATGCGCTCGGTGAGCTGGCGGGAGAGGTAGAGGCCGACACCGAATCCACCGCGCTGGCGGATGAGCGGCGACTCGACCTGGTAGAACGAGGCGAAGACGCGGTCGACCTGGGAATCGGGGATGCGGCGGCCCATGTCATGGACCTCGATCTGCACCCGGGTGGCGACGCGATGGCAGGTGATGCGCACCTGCTCGGACTCGGGCGAGAACTTGAGCGCGTTGTCGACCAGACACGCCAGCACCAGGGCGAGGCGTTCGGCATCTGCCAGCACGAACTGCGCGTCGGGGGCAATGGTGCAGAGGAAGCGATCGCGGTCTGCCGTCTCGACAAATCGCCCCAGGACGTCGCGCATGACGGAGTCGAGGGCGACGGCACCTGTCTTGATGCGGATCTCGCCCGATTCCAACTGCGCGATGCAGAGCAGGTTGTCGGTGAGCCGCGCCAGGTGCTCTGCCTCGGTGCGCAGTTCCTGCAGGCCCTCCTCGCGCGATGCCTCAGGCAGCCGGTCGCCGGCATCCTGCATCAGCGTCAGCCACGCCTTGATCTTGGTGAGTGGCGTGCGCAGTTCGTGCGATGCCAGCATCATGAACTCGCTCTTGATGCGATCGACCTCGCGAAGTTCGTGGAATGCTGCGTGTTCGAGTTCGAATGTGTGCTCCATCTGGCGTGCCCGCGACGCGATCATTTCGCGGGCCAGCAGACCGGATGTCATAGCCACGACGTAGAACAGAAACAGCCGGGACGCCAGCAATTCCGCAAGGTCGCGCGACATGCCCTTGGCCACGATCCAGTCGACGGCCACATAGGCAGCCGAGATGAGCGTGGCGCACAGCAAGGACCCGCCGACGCCGAAACGCAGCGACCCCGCAATGATGACGACGTAGAAGGCGATGCTCAGGTTCGATGTGATGCCGCCGGTGAGATACACGAGGCCGGAAGCCACCACGATGTCGAGCAGCAGCATGAGCATCTGCGTGTTGCGTCCGGGCAGGCGATTCGCCAGCAGCGTCAGCGTGGTGCTGAGGTTGAACACCGCCCAGCCACCGAGGAGCAGGTTGACGGATGAGGTGTAGCCGTTGCCGTTGCCGGGAAAGTTATTGGTCACCGCAACGACGATGAGAATCACCCAGCGGCTCAGTTCGATGATGCGTTCGACACCGGCGCGACGATCTCGATCGACGGCTACCGGCAGGTCGATAGCCTGCTTGGCTCCCTCTGCCGTCGCCGATGCCGCCATGAGCGACCCCGCGGCCTGTTGAGTCACGAAAACGCGCCCTCGCCGTACGCGCGGCAATAGCCCCAGCCGGAGATTCCGCCGTTCACGCCCCGAGCCTATCCCCGGCCTCCGAACGGGGCGTAGACGCGCTGTAACGATCGCGGGAAACCGCGACAACAATCGTGTTCAGGGGCGAAGCATGGCCGGGTGGAGGAGGCGGGCCGTCCCCGCGGTATAGAGCTCGGCTGGCCTGCCGCCGCCCCGCGTCGTGGTCTCACCCGTCGGCTCTACGAATCCCTCGGCACCGGTGACCTTGCGGTGAAAGTTGCGTGGATCCAGCTTGTGGTCCCAGACGATCTCGTAGACCCCGCGCAACTCGGCGATGGTGAATTCCGGCGCGCAGAATGCTGTTGCCAGCGGCGTGTACTCCAGCTTGGCCCGGGCTCTGTCGACGCCGTCATTGAGGATGGTGTGGTGATCGAACGCCAGGGGTACCTTCTCGCTGACAAGCGACGCCACCGCTTCGAACCGGGCATCGGCAGCATCGCCTCCCGCCGACGGCGCTGACAGGCCAGGCGCCAGCGCCAGATGGGCCACGGTAACAACGCGCATCCGCGGATCGCGACGCGGTTCGCCGTATGTCGCCAACTGCTCGATGTGGCCGAGGCCGCGCCGCAGGCCCGTCTCTTCGGCGAGTTCGCGGCGCGCCGCGGTATCGATGGATTCACCCTCGCGGACGAATCCGCCCGGGAGAGCCCAGCGGCCGCGGAAGGGAGCCTCGCCGCGGCGCACCACCAGAGCCTGCAATTCGCCCGCAGCGATGGTGAGCACGACGAGGTCGACGGTCACCGCGAACGCGGGGTATTGCGAGGAGTCATAGGCCATGGAGGGGATTCTACACGCCTAATCGTCATGTTGACGAAAGGGAGGGAAGGAGTTATCGTCAAGGCGACGACATAACACAGGAGAATCCCATGGCCGATATCACCCGCTACCCCGGCCTGCGTCACCTACGCGGCTCACCTGCCGTGCATGTCCGCCACCTCCGCAACGGAGCCGTTGTCCATGACGGCACGGGCCTGAGCTTCTTCTTCCGGCCGCTGGCGGCCGTCATCTCGGAGATTCCCGTCGCCGACGTCGAACTTGTGCAGCTGTTCCACGCCCGCACCCAGGACTTCCAGGACGTGTCGGTGCAGCTGACGGTGACGTATCGCATCGCCGACCCCGCCGGTGCTGCCACGCGCATCGACTTCTCCATCGATCCTGATACGGGAGATTGGCGTGAACAGCCACTGTCGCAGCTGGCATCGCTCATCACCGAGACGGCGCAGCAGCATGCAGTCGCCGTCCTGACCACGCTGCCGCTGGTGGCATCACTGACCGGCGGACCGGCAGCAGTGCGCGACGCCATCATTGAAGGTCTGGCTGCCGACAGGCGCATCGCCGCGATGGGCGTTGAGATCGAGTCGGTGCGTGTTGTGGCGCTGCGCCCCGAGGCCGATGTGGAGCGGGCGCTGCAGATGCCGGTCTGGAGGCGATGCAGCAGACAGCCGACGCCGCAACGTTCGAGCGCCGTGCCCTCGCGGTGGAACGCGAGCGCGCCATCGCTGAAAATGAGATGCAGACGCAGATCGAACTTGCGCGGCGGGAACAGCAACTCGTCGTGCAACGCGGTGCCAACGCGCAGCGTCAAGCCGAGGAGGCAGCTGCCGCTTCGCAGATCGAGAGCCAGGCACAGGCTGACCGCGAGGCTCGGATCGCGGCTGTGCGGGCCGAGGCCACACGGGCGCTGGGCGAGGCTCAGGCAGCCGGTGAGGCAGCCCGTGTCGCCGCCTATCGCGACCTCGGCGAGGGGGCTGTCGGAGCCCTCGCTCTGCGTGAGCTGGCAGTGAACCTGCCGAAGATCCAGAGCCTGGTTCTGACGCCGGATCTTCTGGCTCCGCTGCTCGCCCGCATCGCCTCAGGCGCGTCTCCGGCAACCAAGGAGACGTCGCGATGACACTGACCCCGCGGGCGGTCCTGGTGAGCCGCCACACCGAGCTCGAGGAACTGCTGCGCCGCCATGGCACGCGCAACCAGGCAGCCTTCTTTCTCGGAACCCGGGGGCGCGACATCGCGGTGGTGGAGAGGGCAGCCCTTGTCCAGCGCGATGCGCTGGCGCGTGTCACGTCGGCAATTCCGCTGGAGTGGCGCCGCGCCGCAGTGGAGCGGGCCGACGTCTCGCGGTTCCTGTTTGCGCCCGGCGATGTCGTGATCATCGTCGGGCAGGACGGGCTGGTGGCCAACGTCGCCAAGTACCTCGACGCCCAGCCCGTCATCGGAATCAACCCGGATCCGTCGCGCAATCCCGGTGTTCTGGTGCGTCATGCGCCGAACGCTATTGACGCACTGCTGGCGGCGGTGGGGGAGGGCACAGCGGTGCAGAGATGCAGTGCCCTGACGATGGTCCAGGCCGACTCCGATGACGGCAGAAGCCTGCGCGCCCTCAACGAGATCTACGTCGGCTCGCCGTCGCATCAGACGGCCCGCTATTCGCTCGAAGTGCTGGGTGCCACAGAACGCCAGGCCTCATCGGGACTGATTGCTGCCACGGGCACCGGGGCCACAGGCTGGTGCCGCTCCACATGGCTGGAGCGGCACTCCAACCATTCCCTGCCGCAGCCCTCGGCGCCCGCGCTCGCCGGGTTTGTGCGCGAGGCATGGCCGTCGCCGGCGACGGGCACGTCGCAGACAGAGGGCCTGGTCGAAGGCGGGCATGCGTTGCGCCTCACCGTTGAGTCCGATTCACTGGTGGCGTTCGGCGACGGTATCGAGGCCGATCGCCTGACGCTGAGCTGGGGACAGACTGTCACGCTGCGCGCGGCGCAGCAGCACCTGCTGCTCGTTGCCTGAACGGTCACCGGTGTTGTTACCTGATAGCGTCATCTCGATGCCTCCGGCCGACGTTCCGCACGCCGATCCGCTACGTGGTGCCCTTGCTGCGATCGGGCGCAGCGATTGGACTGCTGCCCAGCGCGCCTGCGACGAGGCCATCGGAATTTCCGAATCGCTCCAGCAGCGCGGCGACAGCCTGCTGTTGCGGGCCGTGGCGCGCCGCGGCGGCGGCGATGCCGAGGGGTCGCATATCGATGCGATGGCAGCAATGGAGTCATGGTCAGAGGCCGGGCCGGCCGTCATCGGTCGCCATCTCGTTGCCCTTGGCCGCGCCCTCGCGGGAGCGGGGGAGCGCTCCGCCGCACTCACCTACCTGACGGCAGCGGTGGAAACCGTCGTGGCGGCGGCCCCGGGTTCGTCCCTCGCCATCGACGTCGGCGTCGTCGCTGCAGGAATCGGTGAGGAGGCTTTGGCGCGGCGTGCCTGGCAGGCGGCCGTCACGGCGCGCGGTCCCGTCGCCGCCATGGCCCACGTCAATCTGGCGCGCATCGAGATCGACGCCGGTGCCGCGCATGCAGCACTGAGCCACGTTGACGCAGCGTTGCGTCATGGCGAGGGCCCGCACATTGATCTGGCGGTGGGCATCGCCTTCGACATCTGCGCGGCCCTTGAGGAGGCGGGTGACCTCAACGGCGTGACGGCAGTTCTCTCGCGCCTCGATGCCGCCGCACCGTCATCCGTCGACCGCGGCCGCTGGGGCGGCATTGCCGAGGCGCTGGGCTACGACAGGGGGATGGCGGCGATCCGCGACGGCAACCTCGAGGATGCTGTCAATCACCTCACGTATGCGGCGGCAGCGCGGTCCGGCGGCGGCACGCTGCGCTTCGAGGTTCTGCTGTCGCTGGCCGGGCTGCAC
>JBEPVH010000107.1:0-6837 GCA_041691115.1 bacterium
GTTGAGCAGAAGTGCCCGCTTCATCGGCGCCTGACCGACGATGGCGGCGAAGGGCAGCGGCGACCGTCTCGCAGTCATGCGACCATTGTGCCCGTGCCGAGCAACAGCGCCCCGCGCCTGTCCGTCCTCCTGGAGACGTCATGCCTCGCCGACGGCCGCGCCCAGGCGGGTATCGGCCGCTATGCCCGGCAACTGCGGCGGTCGCTCGTCACCATCCCCGGTCTGGACATCAGTTCCCTCGAGGTGCGCCCCCCGGTGTCGGAATCGCGGCCGGGCAGGTTCTACCAAGCGCAGCTTCCCGCCCTGCTGGCGTCGCGGCGCCACAAGCCGCACATCCTTCATGGCGTCGGCGGTGAGCCGGTGGCCGGATTCCCGCCGTCGCGCCAGGTGGTGACGCTCTTCGACATGGAACTCTGGCGCGGCGACCGGCCCCCGGCAGCGCGCGGTATGGCGCTTCGCGCCCATGCAGCGGTGCAGGCGCGGCTGCTGCGCAATTGCGCGGCCTTCATCGCCATCTCCGATGCCTCGGCGCGGGAGGCGGTGGCAACGCTCGACATCGACCCTGACAGGGTTCATGTCATCCCCATGGGTGTGGGAGCCGTGTTCACCGCCACACCCGCCCCCTACGACGAGGAGGCGCTGGCACGCGCCGGATTGCGTACCGACGGCTACCTGCTGTGGGCGGGATCCCTGCGCCACCACGATCCACGCAAGGCCCTCGACACCCTGCTGGATGCCATCGCCCGCGTCGACGACGCGCGGCCTCTGGCGCTCGTGGGTGCCGCCGGCGACGAGGCTGAGCGCGTGAGCGCTGAGGCCAGGCTGCGCGGCATCGAGGTTGTCCTCTGCGGCCGCGTCGAGGATTCGGATCTGGCAGCCCTGTACCGCCACGCTTCGGTCACTGTCATCTCCTCGCGCCACGAGGGTTTCGGCATGCCGGCGCTCGAGGCCATGGCGTCGGGCTGCCCGGTGGTCTCTACCGACGGCGGCAACCTCGGAGAGCTGGTGAGCGGCGCCGGCATCGCTGTGGCAGTCGATGATGCCCAGGCGCTGGCCGAGGGCATTCGCGAAGTGCTGAGCCGCCCGCGGCGACGCGACGAACTGCGCCGTGCAGGCCTGGCGCGCGCCGCCGACTACACCTGGCAGGCGTGCGCCGAGGCCACGGCTGCCGTCTACCGGCTGGCCGCAGCGTCCGCCTGAGCCGTCAGCTCAGATCGCTGGCCAGGGCGTCGCGCTGCTCGTCAGAGAGATCGACGCGCGTGGTGCAGGCGGAGTGGTCACACCCCACCGCCACGGCAGCACCGTCACGCCAGGCGCGGCGCTGCGCATCCGACGGCGCGAAGCGAAGGTGGAAGAGTGCCGGTGCGCCCGCTTCGACGTCGAGCTCCTCGGCGGTGCCGCCGACACGTTCGCCGGCGATCTCCAGCCACAGTGCAGATTCGATGCCGGCGAGGCGGCGCGCCTGCGCCGCCAGATCGGCGGGATCGGTGACCTCCACGTAGAGGCACGCTGACAGCTCACCGGGGCGCGGCAACATCGCATTGAACGCGTCGATCTCGTGCGCGATGGCGGCGGCATCTTCGATGTGCTCGGTGCGCACCACTTCCTCGACAACGCCACGGACGGTGTCGCGATTCTCGAAGACCAGCGCCACGGTATCGGCGAGCACGATGCGGCGATGCCGCTTGATGTCGGCGATATGGCGACGATCATCGTCACGAGCCGCCTCGTAGACGTCGGCGGCGCGGATGTCGGCGGGGGTCAACTCGCTCATGGCCCCGGACTGTAGTGAATCCGGGGGGGCGCCGCGTCGCGGCACAATGCCCCGCCATGGCCATCACCCTGCCCCCGATCAGCGACCTCTATGCGGTCGACGATCTGCTCAGCGCCGACGACCGCCTTATCCGCGACACGGTCAGGGCATTCGTCAGGGAGCGGGCGCTGCCGGTCATCCCGGCCCATTTCGAGGCCGGCACATTCCCCCGCGAACTGGTCGCCGAGGTGGCGTCACTGGGGCTCCTGGGCATGCACCTCGAGGGCTACGGCTGCGCCGGCGCATCGGCCACCGCCTACGGCATCGCCTGTGAAGAACTGGAGGCCGGCGACTCGGGACTGCGCTCCTTCGTCTCAGTGCAGGGATCACTTGCCATGTTCCCCATCCATGCCTACGGCACCGAGGAGCAGAAATCCCGCTACCTGCCGGAAATGGCGGCGGGGACGCGCATCGGTTGCTTCGGTCTCACCGAGCCCGACGCCGGTTCTGATCCCGGTGCCATGCGCACCACGGCCCGCCGCGACGGCGACAACTGGATCATCTCCGGCACCAAGATGTGGATCACCAACGGCTCGGTCGCCGACGTGGCGGTTGTCTGGGCCACAACCGATGACGGCATCCGCGGCTTCCTCATCGACAAGGGGACGCCGGGATTCAGCACCAGTGACATCCACAACAAGCTGTCGTTGCGCGCGTCAGTGACATCGGAACTCCACCTTGCCGATGTGCGCGTGCCGGATTCGCAGTTGCTGCCCGGTGTCACCGGATTGCGTGGACCGCTGTCATGCCTCTCCGAAGCGCGCTACGGCATCGCCTGGGGTGCACTCGGTGCGGGCCGCGCCTGCTTCGAGTCGGCAGTGGAATATTCCAAGTCCCGCAAGGTATTTTCCAAGCCGATCGCGGGCTATCAGCTGACCCAGGCGAAGTTCGCCGAGATGGCGACGCGGCTGGTCCAGGGCCGTCTTGTGGCGTGGCGTCTGGGTGCTCTGAAAGACGGCGGCGGCGTGCATCCCGTCCAGGTATCACTCGCCAAACGTGCCAACGTGCGCACAGCTCTCGACATAGCCCGCGAGGCGCGCACCATCCTCGGCGCCAACGGCATCACGCTGGAGTATCCGGTGGCGCGGCACATGGCCAACCTCGAGTCGGTGCTGACGTACGAAGGCACCGAGGAGGTGCACACGCTCATCCTCGGCAAGGCGATCACCGGCGAGGACGCGTTCAGCTAACGCGGATCAACCCAGGGTCGGCGGCGATCTGCGAGCTGGAAGGTTGCAATCTGGTCCCACTCCGCGACGGGGCCCTCGGTGCGCACCACAGCAAGCGTGTCGATGACGACGACGGACGGCAAAACAATGTCGACCTCGTTGGCCACGATGCGTCGTCGTGAGGAGATGTCGAGATCGGTGTACATCAGCGAAAGGTGAGGCCTGTACAGGGATTCGGTCACGTCAAGACGCAGACAGGCGCGCGCCCGAAGGCGCGTCAATTCATCCGAATCCTCGGCACGCATGTACATCGTGCGCCAGTACGTTTCCTCAAGACCAATCTTGTCGAACGACACGCGGAAGGGATGTTCAGAACCCGCCAATTCGGCTGCCGCTTCGAGAAGATCCGCCTCATCGGCGCCGAGCGCGGAGAGCAGCGTTATGTGTGGCGCGAACGATTGACCGCCGTGATCCTCGGCAAGACGGTCGATCAGGTGACGCAGCCCCGTGCCGCCGCCACCTGAGGGCTCAAGCCACAGTGAAATGCCGTTGAGCGTCTCCATATGCCCGGGGGAGGCTATCAGGCCGCATGCGTCCGTGGCTCATCCCAGCCCTCCGCCTCGCGAAACGAATGGTGACCGCCTGCTGCCACGATGACGTGGTCCACGAGCGTCAGGCCAACCAGGTCGGCCGCCGCCCGCAGCGACCGGGTCACTGCTCTGTCGGCCCGTGACGGTGAGGGGTCGCCCGAGGGATGGTTGTGACCCACGAGAACCGACACGGCGTCGGCCCGCAGGGCCGGTGCCAGCACATCGCGAGGCAGAAGGCGTGACGCGTTGACGGTGCCCACGGCAACCGTCTCGCGGCCGATGGGGCGCTGCCGGGCGTCGAGCATGACGACGACCACGTGCTCGCGGCGCAGGCACCGGAGGTCGTCGAGAAGCAGCGCTGCATCCCGGGCCGAAAGAATGGCGGGCCGCTCGTCCGGGTACCAGCGCTCGGCAAGTTCCCAGAGCGCTGCCAGGCGCACAGCCACGTCGGCGGGAATGGAGTGGTCGCTGGCCAGGCCGCGCGCGCCCAGGGCGCGACGCTCCCAGAAGGGGATCCGCGCCAGCGTCTCAGCCCAGGCGGCCACCGCGGCGGGAGGCTCAAGGCCCGCCAGAACCCGGGCGATCAGCACCGCCTCGGTGGCCGTCGAGAGCGTGCTGTCGAGAGCGGCAAGGCTCGTTGTCGAGATCACGGCCCGGACTATACATCTTTGTTTGTATTTTCGCTACCACATAGATACTGAGATGCCGGGGGATCGTTTCCGAGTTGTGCCAAATGGAAGCGCACCCGCCATCGCGTGGCGCCGCGATGGGGGCTACGGTGGCACGGCACCCAGGAGGATCTGCACGCAGTGGAAACCGGGCGAGGGAGGACGCACGGACCCCGTCGGCAACGACGTCGTGGTCAAGCAATGGTTGAGTTCGTCCTGATCGCGCCGCTTTTCTTCGCCATCGTCTTCGCCATCGCCGAGGGCGGAATGATGCTGTACATCTACAACTCATCGCAGCACGCGGCATCGCGGGGGGCGCTGATTCTCGCGGCCGAGGGCAACGCGTTCAACACCGACACCGACGCCATCACGGAGATGCGCACCCACACCGACTTCGGCGGTTCGGGTCTGATCACCATCACCGAGTACGACATCTACCTGCTCAAGGCTGATGGCAGCAACAAGCGCGATACCACCGGTTGCGGTGGCACCGGATGTTTCCAGAGGTATAGCGCCACAGGCGCGCAACTCGCCGGCAACTGGCCGACGACGACGCGGCAGACGACATCAGCCAACGCCGATTACGTGGAACTCGACATTCACTACGACTACCACTATTTCGTCACGCCCGGAGCCCTGTCCCTGACCACCCAGAGATTCTTCCGCCTGGAGCCGCAATCATCATGAGCAGACGCCGTCTTTCGCGACGCGGCCAGTCGCTTGTCGAATTCGCCGCCATCGTGCCGCTGCTGCTCTTTGCTGTCATGGGCATCTACTCGGTGTCGCAGCTGATATCGGCCCAGGACGCCACCACCGTCGCCAGTCGCAACGGCGCCCGTCTGGCCTCGGAACTGGGCGGCAACGGCTGGGTCACCGGCTCCCTCTTCACCGATCCGACCATCGCTGACCAGAAGATCGTGGCGACGGCTGTCGCCGGTGTGAAGGCTCCCGCCGTTCCGCCGGGTGTGACGGTCGTCGAGATCGACGTCTATCGTCCGAGCACCGACGCAACTCAGCCGGCGGGGTACTTCAACACTACCGACCCCCTCATGCTGATTGATCGTTACAACCCCGATGGGACACCGTATCCAGGTTGGACGCAGCAATACACCCTGGACCAGCGCCATGATGTCCTTGGAAACGAGGCATTGATCGCGGTGCGTGTTGTCTACTCATATCAGTCACCCGTGCAGTTGTTCGGATGGCTGAGTGGACAGCGGACCGCATACACGGTGATGCAGATCCAGCCACGATGACAAGACAAGAAATGCGCGCCAGCCGGGGGTCGATAGCAGCACGCCGTCGTCGCCACTACGGCCAGGCTCTTGTCATCTTCGCCCTCTCCGCCACTGTGCTGTTCGGCATGGCAGGCCTCGGCGTCGATGCCGGTGTGCGCTACCTCGCGGCAGCAGCCGCTGAGCGCGCCGCCGCCGCCGGCGCCACCGCCGGTGTCGTCCACATGCCTCAGGACTTCGCCGGAGCCACAGCAACTGCGCGGTCGACGGCTGCTGCCAACGGCTTCCTCAACGGTGACACCAGCCGCAATGTGACAGTCGCCGTGTCGCAGTATCCCGCCAACTGCATCCCCGGCGGCATCCCTGACTGCGACACCAACAAGTTGACGGTCACCGTGGCCGAGGACGTGCCCACGACGTTCATGCGAATCCTCGGTTTTGGCACGGGTCATGTGACCCAGGTCGAGACTGCCGAATACCTGCGCCCCATCCAGATGGGCCAGAACTCGCCGCAGTTCGGTGCCGATGACATGACTCTCGGCGTTGCCGGTTCCCCCTCCTTCATGGTCGACGAAGAAGGCTGGGGAATTCATCGCCAGAACGGCGACGCCTACACCCCCGATCCCCTCTCCAACTGGTCGTCGAATCCTGCCAACAAGGACATCCACTCGGCCTCGCCCATCAAGGCGAGCGACACAGTCGGTGTCAATGTCGGCCAGCGCGGTGGCTACAACTTCCTGGTTTGGGTTCCGCCGAATCAGAACATCTCGCTGCAGGTGTTCAACCCTGTGTACGGACCGTCCAACGGCTACAAGCCGGTGGGATCACCTGCCACAGGTATCCCCGAGGGCACCTTCCATCCGAAGGTCGGCTCTGACTACGACCGCTCCCTGGACCTGTACTCCACCATGCAATACACCGTCTTCTCGGTGAACAACATCTACGACCAGAATGCCGACGTGCAGGCGGCACAGACAGTCGTCAAGCCGATCGACGCCTACAACGCCTCCACCAACCAATGGGCCAATCCGGCGACCATGCCCAGTGGCTGGAACACGGGCCTGCCGTCGGTCTTCCACACCTGGTACAACGTCGTCGCGGCAGCGGATGCGACAAGCGCATCGCTGGTCACCCACACGAATTCAATTGGCGGCTCGCCCACTCTTCCGGGCGGCGTCAACGGCGGCTACTACCGCCTTCGCGTTGAATCAATGACAGGCTCGGGGACTGATCCGTCCACCGCATCGCCGCCGCAGATGGCGAAGTCGATGAAGTTCTTCTCGGTGCGCGCCTGGGATCCGGCAGCGTCGGCTGCCTGCTCGGGCTGCACCGTGTCGGCCATCAACGACATGTCCTTCACCC
>JBEPVH010000108.1:0-6828 GCA_041691115.1 bacterium
CTATTCCCGAGTCCAGAGGCGCGTAACCGGTCGTGACGTTGGGCCGTTCAACGAATCGAACGCAGCAAACAGGCGGCCCATGGAGACCCAGACATGATCGGCAAGCTCGTCTTCCCCCTCATCGCCGTCAGTGGCGCCACCGGAGCCGCAGTCGCTGCCATCGTGATCTCAGCATCAGCCCCGGCTCCGGCCGCCGCCACCGCGGCTCCCGCACCAGCCGTTGCCGCTGCTTCCAGCAACGATGTCAGCCCGTCGCCGGCGCCCACGGCCTCTCCGGCCGCCGACGCCAGTCCTGAGCCCACCGCAACACCGCTGCCCGTGGATTCGACGGGTCATGCCGGGCAGATCTCGTCTGACTTCGTTGTAGCCACCATCCAGAGCCAGCTCTCCGAGCAGTCGGCCGGCGCCACGGTCACCGTCACCTGCTCGCGCACCGGGCTGTTCGCATCGGTGGTCGGCGACACATTCGACTGCAGCTTCACGTCGACCAATGCGGCGGGCGTCGCGCGCGACGGCCAGATCGAAGTCGACGTCACATCGACTGCCAACGACTGGACGTGGATGGTTCGCTAGCCGCGACCGTGGCCGTGCTCTCGGGTAGGATTCATCCGGCCTCATGCTGAGGTAGCTCAGTTGGTAGAGCACGGGTCTGAAAAACCCGGTGTCGCCGGTTCGATCCCGGCCCTCAGCACCATCTCCCCTCTGTGGAGAGCCGCTAACCCGTTCCGGTGAGCTTCAGGACTGCTTCGGTCGCTGTGTGGCTCCCGATCTTGATGAACAGGGTGAAGCCGTCGATCAGCAGCAGGATGCCGACGATTCCCACCCCGAGGCCGCCGAGGACGAGCATCCCCGACCGCGCCACGATGGCGATGGATGTCAGGACGATGGCGAGTTGGAAGGCGCCCTCGGCCCACTGCATCACTGTGTGGTGGTCCTGGGCACTGTCACGCTCTTCCTCCAGGGCCTTCGCCTTGGGGAGCAGCTTGTCCTCGTTAGGGCCGTACTTGGTGTCCACGCCCTTCTGCAGCTTGTCGGCCAACGCCTTGGCTGCCGGATTGTTCGGCGCCAGGATCCGCAGTTCGGCGGCGGCATTGCCGTCGGTGTGCTTCTTGAGTGAGTTGGCCTCGAGCTCGTTGTAGGTGTCCGACGCCTGCGCCTGTGTGAGGAGGATCTCCTCGGATGCGCGCTCGGCAGCCAGAGCGGCGATCGTCAGGAGTGCGGCGATGATGGCAACGAGGATGGCCGCATGCCGAGCGAAATGCTCGCGCGCCTCCGCCGCCTCCTCGGCGCGTTCGAAACGCTCCATCGCTTCACGGCTTTCCACGGCCCGAACTGTACTTGGGGATCCCGAATTGCGCCATGGCCGTGACGCTCCCTATTGAGGAGCTTGTGCGTACATCAGTGAACCCGGTGTCGTCAGCAGCTCGCCGGTCTCCAGCCATGTCTTGAGTCCCGACAGGATCATCGGCCAGCCACCGTAGAGCTGATCGTTGGCGCCATCGCGCATCCGGTCGTGGGTGACGGTGAGGCTGCACGAGTCGCCGACCTCCTTGATGTCCCAGGTCACTCGCGAGGCGCCCTCGGCCTTGACGTCGTCACCCCAGAGGGCTGTCATGGTGTGAACGAGGCGGTACGGCGGTTCAGCCTCGAGAACCTCGCCCTCACCGAGCTGGTTGGCGCCGGCGGTCATCTTTAGCTGTGCGCCCGGCGACCAATCCGACGTCCAACTGGCGCCGAAGTTGTACTTGGCGCGGATCGCCGGATCGGTGATCGCCTGCCACAGGCGCTCGGGCGTGGTCTTGATGTAGATCTCAAATATCTTTTCCATGACTCTTCTCCAAGTTGTCTTTGATGTCGGTGAGGGCGGCTACCCACGGCTGCGCGTACTTGCTGACCCAGCGGTCGTGGATCAGTCGGATGGGGATCGGATTGAGGAAATGCAGCTTCTCGCGGCCGCGACGGCGGGCGACAACGAGGCCTGCCGCCTCCAGCACCTTGAGGTGCTTCATGACGCCGAACCGGGTCATGGCGCAGCGCTGCTCCAGTGCACTGAGGGTTTGTCCGTCGTGCTCGTAGAGCTCGTCGAGGAGGCTCCTGCGAGTCGGGTCGGCGAGGGCACGGAAGACGTCGTCCACGTCATTGACTATAGGTGACCAATAGGTCACATGTCTAGTCCTCGGTCTATGGCATTCGCCATACTCCGCCAGCTGTGCTTGGAGAAGGGCGGTGAGCGGGCTGCTGGGAGACATCGAGGATTTCTTTCAGCGCCGTGAGGACGATCTCAAGGTCGATCTTCACGGAGTTGCGCATGCCCTTGAGGATCTGCCGGCCGACGCGCGAGCCGAGGGCGAGAAGATTCTGAGCACACCGTCGGGCACGGATCTGCAGCACCGCATCTTCGATGTACTGGAGAACGCCGTCGTCGATGCGTATGGCCACGCTGAATTGCTCGAAACATTGCGCTTTCTCGCGTCCTACCCCGTGAAGGCGTACACGTACCAGGTGTCGCCGTCGGTGTCGCGTGGTGAGCGTGCCGACGCCGCCAAGATGAAGCGGCTTGCGGCGCAGGGATTCACCGCGACGATCAATCTGTGCGCGGAACTCCCCAAGGGGGATACGCCGGTCATCGCCACTGCCGGGTTGACAGGAAAGATGCTCACGCACCACGTGGGAATCGTAGATATGAATCCACCGACTGTTGCGCAGGTGATGGATTACCTCGAAACGGTGACCCAGCTGGTCGCCGCCGGGCATCGCGTATATGTCCACTGCGAGGCCGGTAAGTCGCGCACCGGCGTCATCATCGCCTGCCATCGCATGGCGCTCATGGGCTGGAGCGCCCAGGATGCTCTGACAGAAGCCAAGAACTTCGGTTGTTCTGTGCCGATGCAACAGGCGTTCATTGAAGACTTCGCCAGGAAGCTCGACGCCCAGTGGAAGGCCCGCGATGCAGGCGCCCCGTTGCCATTTCCAGCACTCAAGGGCTATCCCGCGTTGCGCCCAGGTTCGGTTCGTGCGACGCCGCGCGAACTGTCGGCGACGCTGGATTCCGTTACCGGAGGTTCCGGACTCATCTGACGAGTTCGGCCGCCAACAGGTCCATCATCAGGCCGTCGTGCCATGTGCCATCGCGGCCGCGCTCGTACTCTCGCATGATGCCGACGCTGCGAAACCCCACCTTCTCGTAGCAGCGGATGGCACGCTTGTTGGTCGTCGCCGGGTCGATGGTGATGCGGTGGTGACAACGCTCTTCGATGAGGAAGGTTGCGACGAGGCGTACCGCCTCGGTGCCGGCCCCTGACCCCTGCGCGACGGCACCAAGAAAGATGTCGATCCCGGCGTGGCGGTACCCGGGTTCGTTCTCCTCGCTGTACTGAATGCCTCCCACGACAACGCCATCGCGCTCGACGATCAGAAGCACCTCGTCGTCGGCGCCACCCATCGACACGATGATTTCTTCCACGGATGACGGCTCACCCCACCACGCTGCGACGGACTCCTCGCTGAGGATGGCGTGGAGGCGGGGAGCATCCTCGTCGTTGCCGGGCCGGATCGTGACGATCGCACCGGCCAGGGTGGGATGGGAGATCACCATTCCATCCTCGCAGAGACTGATACGCCGGAGCTCGCATAACCGGGAATCCAAACCGCTCGCCTTGCTCTCTCGCGGTCCACCCTGCTGCAGGTCCCGGTGTCCGGCGTTGCTGCAGCATCTGCGTCTGCCGCGACAGCAGGCTGTCGCCGCGCGAAGTCCTCGCTAGACTTGCGTGTCATGCCCATCCGCCGCATCCGCAGCGAGGATACTGCTGCGTTTCGTACAGCCCGTCTGCGCTCGTTGAAGGATGCACCGTCAGCGTTTGGGGATCGATACGAGGACGCTGCGGTTCGTCCGCTTGCAGCGTTCCAGGACCGCGTCGACCGCGCTGCCGAGGGCAACAGGGCTGTCCTCTTCGTCGTCGACGACGGCGGCCGCTTCACCGGGATGGCTGGGGCGTACACCACAGAGGCCGGTGAGATCGAACTGGTGTCGATGTGGGTGGCTCCGGAAGCCCGCGGCACAGGAGCCGGTACCGAGCTTGTCGAAGCGGTGTGTGATTGGGCTCGCGGCGGCGGCAACGAGTCGATCTACCTCTGGGTGACCGTCGGCAATGACCATGCACGCAACCTGTATCTGCGTTGCGGGTTTGCTGCCACCGGCGAGTCCAAGGCACGGCCTATCAACCCGCAGATGCGCGAGGAGCGCATGCGGCGGCATCTCGGCGAATGACCGCCGCCGATCGCGAAACGCTGCGCGCTACTTTCGAGACTGCGGCGCTGCGCTACGACGCGGCGCGGCCGCGCTACCCGGCGGAATTGATCGACGACGTCATGGAACTCACAGGGCTCGTTGCCGGGGACCGTGTGCTCGAGGTGGGCTGCGGCACAGGGATTGCCACCCGTGCTCTGGCAGAACGGGGTCTGGACGTGACGTGCATTGAGATGGGCTCGCAATTGGCGGAGGTGGCGCGAACCAACCTTGCCGGCCTCGCCGCGGTTCGGGTGCAAACGGGTTCGTTCGAGGAGTGGCGCGGTCCGGGCGGATTCGACGCGGTGGTCGCCGCCACGTCATGGCACTGGATAGATCCGGCTACCAAGCACGCCATGGCGGCCAGGCAATTGCGTCCCGGCGGGCACCTCGCATTCTGGTCAGCCGTTCATGTCTTCCCCGATGGGGGTGACCCTTTCTTCGCAGAGATTCAGGAGGTCTACCAGGAGATCGGCGAAGGGATGGACCCGGAGGAGGGATTCCCGCGTCCCGGTGAACTGCTCGACCAGCGCTCGGAGATCGAGGCGTCCGGCGTCTTCGCGGTGGTGGCGACACATCACCACGACTGGGAGATCACCTACACCGCCGAGGCGTACATAGCGCTGCTGGATACGTTCTCCACCCACATCCTCATGACCAACCAACAGCGAGACCGCCTCTACGGCGAGATTCGGCGCCGGGTCGGCGACGGCACCGTCCGCCGCCATTGGGGAGCCGTTCTCCACGTGGCGCGGAAGTTTTCGCTGGACAGTTAGGCGGACGTCGCCACGAGATCACGTTAGCGGCTGCCTGTCACGACTCCGGTGACTTCGACGGCGGTACTGACGCCCGCAAGGCTGCGGTTGCGACCTGCAGCTTTGGCCGCATACAACGCGCGGTCAGCGCGTTCAAAGAGATCAGCCGCCGACTCGCGTGTGTCCCATTCGGCATAACCTGCCGACACCTTGCAGTCACCGGGTGTCGCGGCGCGCAGGCGTTCAATCACGCCGGCGGCGTCGGCTGCGCACGCACCCGGCAAGAGCAACGCGAATTCCTCGCCACCGTAGCGCACCAAAAGATCTCCACTACGGAGTGGAAGACCCCACCGCCTCGCAGCGTCGGCGAGAAGATCGTCTCCGGCGCGATGGCCGAACCGATCGTTGAAGGACTTGAAGTGGTCGATGTCCAGCACGGCCATACATATCGGCGTTCTGGTGCGCGATGCCAACGCCAGCAGGCGCGGCAACTGCAGGTCCCATGCGCGACGGTTCGGCAGCGACGTGAGTGCGTCAGTGAGTGCTGTTCGCGCCAGTTGGGCGCGGCTCTCGGCGAGGCGCACGACAAGAATCGACGCGACTAGGCCGGCAATCACAAGGCCTGCGAGGACCGCCCATGGGATCAGCGTGCCCACAGTGCTGAGCGCGGAGAACAACTCCGTCCGGGGAACAGAGTTCACCATTCTCCATGGCGTGCCCGCTGGATGGACCTCGACAAAATGCATGCCAACCGCACCGGCGTTGTAGTCGCCGCTGTTGGCTCCGCTCGCGATTGCTGCTGCGAGCGGTGAGTCTTTCCCTGGCAGGTCACCTGCAATGGCCTCGCCGCGGCTGCTGGCGACGATCTTTCCCGAACTATCGATCAGTTCCGACGTCGCGCCCGGATAGGGCAGGGAATTGCGAAGGTAGGAGCCCAGTGGAGTTGTGCCGATATCAAAGCCGCCACTGAAGACGCGATTGCCCGCCGTCGTCTGCGTCGGAAACTGCACAGCAAACGCCACCAAAGGTTCTCCATTCGCCGCGGCCGGCACGACAGCGGATACTCCTGTGCCCCCCGCCTCGGCCGTGGCAAGGTGGTCGTATCGCGCCGCAATCTGGGTCCCGATAAGTGCTGGTTTTTGGGGCATTACAGCGATCACGCTGCCCCGATCATCAAGCAGCAGCGCAGCGCTGAAACCCAGGTCGGTGGCGACAACGTCAAAGTCGGCAGCGGTGACGGTGCCGGACAGCCGTGCTCTGGCGACAGTGCGCTCGCGCTGGACGATGTCCGTCACGTAGGCGCTGGTGAAGGCTGCGGAAAGATCGGCGCGGTTGGCAAAGCGCTGCTCGAGATCGTGACGCGTGGCAAGTTGCGCCGACGCCAGGAGCGTCCCTGATACAAGAGATACGGCCATGACGACGCCAATCAGCCCCAAGCGCTGGCGGTGCGCGCGATCGTGCGGGCGATCGGCTGTCGGGTGCTCCCGAGGTGGTCTCATGTCCCCATCCTCACAGACGGGACCGATGTGGCCTAGGGACAACGACCCGAATTCACCTAGTACAAATGCACTAGCGCGGGCGTCGACCGCCGACTGTCCGCCCGCTGTCCGAGATGGCGTGGTTCGATCTAGGGGCAGAGAGGAGGACCCATGGCGACTGAGCACGCCGGGCTGAAGCGACGGTCGGCGACCGTGCGCACCGTGGTGACCGCCCTCGACGGCGATCTGCCCGTGCGTGAACAGGTTCGCGCCGGCCTCAAGGTCGTCGGCGTCGGCTCCACCGCTGTCG
>JBEPVH010000109.1:0-6813 GCA_041691115.1 bacterium
CGGCATGAAATCATTGAACCGTCCGCTACCAATGACCGCGTGGCGCACCTACCTAGCCTCTGGATTCTCCGTACTGATTGGCTACTACGTCTCCAAAGCCATCTGGGGCGACCCGAACTGGGTCATCCGTACATCCATCTACGGCGGCATCAACCTTTCCGCAGTTGTCGCTCTCATCGTTGGCGTGCGGATTAGGAAGCCCGTACGCCGCCTGCCTTGGCTGTTCATCATCGCTGCGCAGGCGCTCTACGCCGCGGGTGATTTCATGTTCTACACACTTCAATACGGTTTCGGCGTCAAGGATTTTCCGGGTCCATACGACGTCCTGTACCTGGCTCACTATCCGCTCATCATCACCGGCATCCTGCTGTTCATCCTGAGACGCGATCCTGGCCGTAACCGGACGGCCCTCGCTGACGCCTCGCTCATCGGAATCGGTGTGGCGCTTCTCTCGTGGGTATTCCTGATCTCACCGTACACGGCAACGCCGGAGTTGCCCACTAGCATGCGGCTGACCGCGGTCGCCTATCCCCTCGCGGACATTGTCTTGATGGCGATGGCTGTGAGGCTCGTCGTCGGCGGCGGATTCCGCCCGACCGCATATTGGATTCTGAATACCGGTCTCGGCCTTGTACTCCTCGCCGACAGCGTCTATGCCTGGCAACAACTGCACGGCGTTTATGTTGCCGGCGGCTACACGGATTTCATCTGGATGTCCTCCTACCTCGTCCTCGGAGCAACCGCACTCCATCCTTCCATGGTCCACCTGACCGACCGGCAGGCGGTTACCGAAACGCCGTTGACGCCGCTGCGCCTTGCGACTCTCACAGTCGCAACGTCAGCCGCACCTCTGCTCCTTCTGGGTCATGCACACTTCGGCTTGGGCGGCACCGATCTTCTCGACGAGACAGTAATAGCCGTCGCATCCATGGCGATGTTCGGTCTTGTGGTGTTTCGCCTCCGCGAATTGGTCCGCGCCAAGGGTGTGGCGCTGGCGGAAAGCGTCCAGGCCCGACTCGACCTCGCGGTCGTCGAGGAGCAACGCAGTCGCCTCCTGACACAGCTAGTGCAAGCGGGAGAAGACGAGCGCAAGAGGCTGGCAGCCACCCTTCACGACGGACCCATTCAGCGACTTACGGCATTGGGGCTGGGGCTGGCTCGCGTCGCACTGCTGGGTGCTCGCAACGACTCAGAGGGGGCAACCCGTGTAATGGCGAGCGTGCAGGCAGGCCTCAGCGACGAGATCGAGGACCTTCGGCGGACGATGACCGAATTACGGCCGCCGGCCCTCGACGAGAGCGGTCTCGCGGCCGCGATTCGAGATCACATCGAGCACATTGAGAACGCCGAGGCTATCGAATGCTCCATCGAGTCCACGTTGGTGGCGCGTCCACGGCCAGCTGTCGAGACGGCGCTGTACAGAGTTGCCCAGGAAGCACTCACCAACGTCATCAAGCACGCTAACGCGCGGCACGTGAACGTATTCCTGGACGCCGACGCCGGTAGCATTGTGCTCGAAGTGCGTGATGACGGTAGCGGGTACGACATCGCACACACACCGTCCGCTCCGGACAAGGCGTGGCAACACTTCGGAGTGTCAACTATGCGCGAGCGGGTCGAGGCACTAGGCGGAAGCATGGTCATCACATCCGCCCCCAGCCGGGGCACCACCGTGAAGGTGGCGGTCCCCGCGGGATGATCGGCGTCGATGGCGACGCCGATTCGATCGTTCGCCTATTCCAAACCGCGAGGCTTGCTCAGAGGGCCGGACGGCGCGTCGAGCATTGCCTTGACCTCAATGAGCGACACATTCGCCCCCTGGGCAGCAAACATGTCCCCCGAGCACAGGGTCTCCCCCGTCTGCGAGTTGTGATAGACGCTGGCGCGGAGTGTGTTGGTTCGGGCATCCGTCAGGTAGACCCACGAACCGGCTCCCTGGCTCTCGACGAACTGGACCATGTGCTGGATCGCGGTTCTGGCGTCTGAGAACTGGGCGGTAGCGAGAAGGACTGACGAGTCCTCGCGGCCGAAAATCGCATGAAGGTGCGGATGCGCCTGTCGCGTCATGTCTGTCCCCCTAAGGGCGTGGCGGACCCCACGCACCGCTCCGGGACGATCGCAGACGGACCGGGACTCTCAGCGGACAGTGCGACGGACAGTGCCCCGCCGGGGTACCCGTCAAGCGCCTAGTCCTGGGCACGCGCACTCTGCTAAGAGATGCACTCTGGAAGGGGGTAAACCAGACTGCCGGTAACTGAGTCAATGTTGGGGAATGGCACACCTGCGAGCGTTGAGGCATTGGCGTTACCGCGAGACTGCGCTCGTGGCCATCACCGTGGCCGCTTTGGTGTTAGTAATAGTGCTTGCGGTCGGCCATGTCACCGGACCGCCCTCTGGAAAGGGGCGGGTCGTCATCCACGGGCATTGCTATGGCGAGCATGTATACCCCCTCACGTTTGATCCGAACTACGTGCGCCCGACCAGTGTGCATGCGGTGGCCGAGGTTGAATATCAGCAGGCGCGCGACAGCTACACCTTCGATCTAGATCCTGGGAGCTACTACCTCACCGACGACGTCAGCGACGGCGGGTGCCGGGACACCGTGACAGTTACCGCCGGGCAGACGATCGAGATCCGAGCTACCGAACTGCCCGGTTTCACCGTGTGAAGCAGGCGAGCGAGGGGTGGATCATAGACATCGCCGTTCTCTTGGCCTGCGCGGTCACCACCCCGTCGCCGAGCCGTCCACACGTCGCGTTGCTGTCAACGTAGCTGTCACCGACCGGGCTACGCCGCCCATTGCAGTACGTTTTGAATACGAAATGAGGGTGGGCGAGGAAGGATTCGAACCTTCGACCCGAGGATTATGAGTCCCCTGCTCTAACCGGCTGAGCTACTCGCCCCCGAGTTCAACCCTACCCGAGGTCATGGCCTCGGCGGTGCCCGTTCGGGCATCATCCGGGGCCATGCGCAGGTACATGTTCCTCACGGGTGTCCTCCTGGCCACCACCCTCGCCGCGTGCGATTCGTCGTCGTCCACCTCCCAGACGCCGGGCTTCGGCGGGAGTACTACGCCCGGCAACGGATCGGGGATCTCGGCGGCGGCCGCGGCGGCCAAGGCGCATCCGTGCACGGTGATCACGCAGGCGCAGGCTGAGACCGCCTGGGGCGGCACCCTCAAGCCCTCCAAGGAGAAGTTCGACACGGCCCCCCTGTGCTACTTCGGCACTGCGGCCGAGGACCACCTGCTCGACAATGTCCAGGTCATCTTCCAGACGACCTTTGTCTTTGACGGCACGTCCAAGTCCACCCTGCCAGGAAACACGGTCACCGCGGTGAGCGGCCTCGGCGACAAGGCCTTCTACTGGAACAAGGGCGGAATCGCCGGCATCGATCTCGCGTTCGAGAAGGGTGGGGTTCCGGTGTTTATCTCCCTGCGGAATCACAGCTTCACGGACCAGCAGACGGAGGCCGCGGAGCGGACTCTCGCTGACATCGTGGCCGCTCAGATCTGATGGGCGAGGCGAAGGCGCCAATACCGAAGGCGTCGGCACTTCGGCGTCCCGACAAGAACCTGTACTTCCTGCTCATAGCCATGGCGGCGCGCACCCGCGCCGACTGCGTTGGACGTCATGTCGGCGCCGTCATTACGCGGGATGGCCGCGTCATTTCCACGGGATACAACGGAACGCCGTTCGGCACTCCCAACTGCTCGGACGGCGGTTGCCACCGTTGTGCCCAGCGTCGCGATCATCCCGAGCTGCGATCCGGTGCTTACGACGTCTGCATCTGTGTCCATGCCGAGCAGAACGCCATTCTCACGGCGGCACGGTTCGGCGGGCAGACGATCGGGTCTGTGATGACGACCACCGTGCAGCCCTGCTTCGGGTGCCTCAAGGAAATGCTGCAGGCGGGAATCACGGAAGTGCATTACCTGCATCCGTGGGATCCGCAGGAAGCCTACGGCGACCCCGAGCTCTCCAAGCAGTACTCGTCCTTGCGGGCGCGCTTCGACGTCTTCGCGTCTGTCGGCGACCCTGCATTCGATACGCCTGACCTCTTCGCCGGCATCCTCGGCTAGGAGCGCCGTGGCGCGTCGACGCGCTGTGTGAATTCGGCGGCGCGGCGCTGCGCGATATCGCGCACCCGGGCGAGCGTGTCGATGTCCTCGGGGGCTTTATCGGTGCGCCAGCGGACGATGCGGGGGAATCGCAGGGCGTGGCCGGAGCGGTGCCTCGTCGATTCCTGTATCGAGTCGAAGGCGACTTCGAGCACGATTTGCGGAACCACCGAATGGAATCTGCCGTGCTGTGAGACTGAGGATGCGATGAGCATTTCGGTCATGGCGGCGATCTCGACGTCCGTCAGTCCGGTGTATGCCTTGCCTAGCGTGACCAGTTCGCCACTGTCCTCGTCGCGTACGGCGAACGTCACGTCAGAGAGGACGGCGCGGCGTTTGCCGTGGCCGTACTCGGCGCCGGTGACCACGACATCAAGCGTATCCAGCGGCCGCTTGAGCTTCATCCAGTGGTAGCCGCGACGACCCGGCAGGTAGAGCGAGTCGGGATCCTTGACGATGAGGCCCTCGTTGAGCCGAGCCCGCGCAGCGTCAAACTGCTCGTCGAGCGCCGCGGCACCGTTGATGCGCTCGAGGTGAGCGAGCACGGCATGGTCCGGGAGAGCCAATTGCTCCAGCCGTGCTCGTCTCTCATTGAGGGGATGGTCGAGCAGCGACTCCGTGCCGACATGCAGGCAATCCCACGCGACATGCACGACGGGTATCTCCTCGCGCATCTCCGCCGAAGGGTTCTTTCTGCCCAGCCGGCGTTGCAAGGCGAAGAAGGGAAGGACGCGCCCTTCCTTGAAGGCGAGGATCTCGCCGTCGAGGATGACGCCATCCGGCCATGTGCCGTCTGCGACTTCCGGGAACTGTGCAGTGATCTCCTTGAGGTCGCGGCTGTACAGCGCGACCCTTCCGTTGAGCGCATGCACCTGACAGCGGATGCCGTCGTACTTGTCCTCGACCCAGACGTCGTCGCCCATGCGCGTGATGATCTCTGCGGCGTCGGACGCGGGTGACGCCAGCATGAAACGGAGGGGCGCAAAGAGAGCGGGAGCAGCGTCGTTGAGACGCTCCTCAGCGGCGAGAACGGCGACCGACCCAAGGTCGCCCGCAAGCATGTCGGCACGACTGACAGCAGCAGGCTCGGCGCCGAACGCGACAGCAATGGCTTCTTCAACAAGACCGTCGCGCAGACCGATACGCAGTTCGGATGTGATGAGCTTGCAGGCGTAGCTGGCCTCGGCAGCGGAGCAGCGCCGAAGCATCCCGAGCAGCAGCTCTTCGCGCGCCACCGCCTTGGTGGCGGCAATGGCCTCGTAGAGCGCCGCCACGTCGGTCGTGAGCAGCAGCGGACCCTCAGGAGTGCGGTCGCCCACTACCTCCCTTGCCGTGTCACCGACGTCGGCATGACGCGACCAGATAGCGCTGATGGCCTCGGGGTCCAGGTCGCCCAGCGCCGTGATGGCTCGGCCCAGCGCAGCGCCACCGATCCCCAGAGTGCGGCCGTCCCCGGCGGCGCAGACACGCCCTGTGAAGAACCGCGCAGCCGTCTCCAGCGCCGGGCCTCGCAACCCCTTGAGGTGATCCGCCAGCAGCGTCACCTTGGAGCGCTTGGAACGGGTCGCCGCGACGCCGTCCGCGACGCTCGCCCAGGTGGCAAAAAGGTGCGGATCCGGGGCCGTCATCCCGCCCATGATGCCCCACCCCGCCGGGCTTTCGGACGCGTCAATCGGGTATAACTCCAATATGAATGGGGGGATTTCGGCGCCTATGGCGGCGTTGACGCACGATGAGCCGGCGCCCGGAAGCGGCACATCGCGCTTTCGTGAAGTCAATCTCGTCGCCGACCCCATCTACGGTTACATCGAGATCACCAAGGCGCGAGCTCGCGGCGAGGCCTCGGAACGCACCCTTCTCGACACCCCGTGGCTACAGCGCCTGCGGCGTATCCATCAGTTGCAATCGGCCTGGTGGATCTTTCCGTCGGCCGAGCACTCGCGCTTCGTGCACCTCCTTGGGGCGATGCACCTCTCGTCACTGTTCGCACGCCGTCTGGACTCGTCGCTTCGCGAAGCATTCCCCGACACACCGTCGCCCGCATGCGTCGAAGAGACGCTGCGTCTCGCCGGCCTTCTCCACGATGTCGGCCACGGCCCCTTCGGGCACTTCTTCGACCAGGAGGTGCTGTCCAAGTGGAACATCGACCACGAGGTCATCAGCCGGCACCTGGTGACCAACCAGCTCGCTGACATCATCGCCTCACAGCGCTCATCGCCCATGGGCCGATTCGAGCCAGGGGAGTCCATCGACCCGATGTGGGTCTCGTGGCTCATGGCCGATGCCGAGATCCCCGACTACACGCCGCCGGGATGGGTCAAGGCACTCAAGCCGGTGCTGTGCGGTCCCGCTACCGTCGACAACCTCGACTACGTGCCGCGCGACGCTTACATGTGCGGAATCTCGCTCGGTCCCGTCGACGTCCAGCGCCTCATCCACTACTCGTTCGTGCACGGCGACACGATGGTGCTGCATTCGCATGCGGTGGGTGCTCTTGAGATGTTCCTGCAGTCGCGGCTCTACATGTACACCCAGGTGTATCTGCATCGAACCGGTCGCCGCTTCGACCTCTCGATGCACGAGATCTTCGCAGAGACAGTCTCCAAGCTTCTGCCTGGTAATCCGATCAACCACATGGACGATTACCTCGAACTCAACGACTGGGCGCTGTTAGAAACCTGTCTCTTATACAC
>JBEPVH010000110.1:0-6803 GCA_041691115.1 bacterium
TCCGTAGGACGGGCCGAAGACGTAACCGGCACAGAGCACCAGAAAGAACAGCGGTGAAAATCCCGCGATCCCGGTGACCAGCGCCAGGCGCAGTGCGGCGTCGATGGCGGCGATGACGGCGAGCAGCGCCAGGCCGCGGCTGTCGAGACGCCGGGTCTGCATCTCGGCGGCGCCGAGCACCACGAGGGCCGCCAGCACTGCCGCCAGCGCAGGGGTGCCGGCCGGGACCGCAAAACCGAGAAGTGGCCAGGCAAATAGCACCACACCGGCGAGCGAGAGGGGGATGAGAATCACGGCACCACCGTTGTTGCGCGCCGCACCGTTACGCCGCGCAATGCAGCCCCACTCAGGTCGATGCGGCGTGCGCCCAGCAGATTGAGCAGATCGTCGTCATGGGTGGCGATCACGACGGCGGCACCACGGGCGCAAGCGCTCTCAACACTGGCCGCCAGCTGCGCCCGCGCATGTGCATCCATGCCGCGCGTCGGTTCGTCGAGGAGGATGAGGTCACCGGACGCGGCCATGACCGCGGCGATGGCCACGCGCTGACGCTCACCGCTGGAGAGGTCGCGAGGGAATCGGTGTGCCAGGTGGGCGCATCCCGCGGCGGTGAGCCAGGGCATCACGGTCTCATCATCGGCGCCGCGTGGCAACGATGCGCGTACCTCATCGCGCACGCTTTCGCGGTGCAGCAGGAGAGCCGGGTTCTGCGGCAGGTACGTCACCCTGCCTGGTACTTCACGGGTTCCACCGCGCGGCGACAGCAGGCCCGCAATGACTCGCAGCATGGTTGTCTTGCCGTCGCCGTTGGCGCCGCAGACGCCGACCACCTCACCCCGATGACCCGCCGCCGTCAGGGACTCCAGCACCGGAGTGTCTGCAGCACCGGCAGTGATGTCGCGCAGTGACCACGCAGGTTCACCGGGGACACGATGTCGCTGACGCGGCGGCACGCGTCGTACCAGGCGCTCGGCAGTGCACCGTCGCGTCACTCTGCCGGCCTCGATGACAGCGACGTCGGCGTCGCCGGGAAGTAGATCGAGCCGATGCTCCGCCATGACTACGGTGACGCCTCGGTCGGTGAGCGATCGGATGACGTCAAGGACGTCGCGCGCCGACGCTGCGTCGAGTTGCGCCAACGGTTCATCGAGAACGAGCAATCGGGGCTGCCGAACCAGCGCTGCGGCGATGGCGAGACGCTGACGCTCGCCTCCCGACAGTGACGTTACGCGCCGCTCCTCGAAACCGCCAAGACCTGTCTGTTCAAGGGCCGTTGCCACCCGCTGCCGCAACGCCGTGTCGGAGAGGCGCGGCCCACTGATACCGAAGGCGACGTCGCGTCCGCACGTGGCGGCGACCGATTGCGTTTCAGGGTCCTGGAATACAGAGCCCGTGACGCTGGCCAAGTGGCGGGGAGTTGACCGCAGGGCATCGATGCCGCCGACGACGACCTCGCCGCGGATGTGGCCTCCGTAGAAATGCGGTACCAAGCCGTTGAGCAGACGCAGAACCGTCGACTTGCCTGACCCCGAACCACCCGCGAGAACCGTGAGACCCGCGGGCAGATCAAGGGTGATGTCGTGGAGCGCCGGTTGCTCAACTTCCGGATAGGTGTAGGTGACGCCGCGCAGTCGTGTCGTCATGGTGCACGCCACACGAACACCGGAACCAGCAGCAGCACTGCGACCACCACTGAGACCAACGGCACCGCCGGCGTGGTGACGGCGGGGAACGGATACCAATCGATGAGCGTCCCGCTCCAGCGCGCGACGACTGCCAGCCCGATCGCTGTCACCGCGGCGGTCATGACGGCGATGTCGGCGACGCTCAACGGTGCTGATCTCCATCGTTGCCGCGGCGCTCCTCCGAATCCGCGGACCTCCATCGCCTCGGCCAGTTGCACCGAGTCCTCGACGGCGGTCAGCAAGGCAGGCAGGAGGACTGTGTGAATCCCGGCGCGGGATGCGGTCGGCAGGCCGCGCAGTCGCTGGGCGTCTCGGATGTCGCTTACCGAGCGCATCAGGCGAGGGATGAGAGTCAGCGCCGACCCCACGGCGGCGCCGGTTCGCTCCAGACGTCGTGGCAGCGCGTCGACGAGGTCATCGCCCTCCAGTACCAGTGCTACAGGGGCTGCGGCGCTCAGTGCAGCGGCGATTCCCAGAGCTGTTGTGGCGCCGTACACGATGCTCTCGAGTGTCACGGGTCCACCAAAACCTTGAACGGGGGAGGGCAGCACCACGAGCACGTGGACCCCGGCATGTGAGGCGACGATATTGATGAACAGCGCGATGACTGTCGCGAATCCGAGACCTGCAAGAAGCGGCGCAATGGTGCTGTCGTGCCGTCGCAGCGCAATGCTGACGTTCAACGCAGCGCCGAGGAGCAGTGCCCGGTGCCACGGATTGGTCGACAGAAGACCAGCTGCAAGCGCTGCGGCGCTCCATGTCAGCAGGGCGCGAGGGTGCGGCATCAGCGGCGCCGTCGCCGCAACACAAGGTTGCCTGCCATCAGGCCGCCGAGACATCCGAGTGCACAGATGCCTGCAAAGACTCCTGCGCTGGGACCCGCCGCCGATGCCACGACGTTGGTTGCGGGCAAGCTAGTGGCGATACCCTTGACTTCGGACGTCACCTCGGGGGCGTCTGAAGGCGATGTGGGGGAGCCTGTTGCCGCCACGTGATGCGCGCCGTTGCCGGCAGGTGTTGCGGCGGGCGCACGTGTCGTCGTTGGCGGAGCATGTGAGGGTGACTGTGTTGCCGGTACCTGGTCGCAGATGTGGCCCGGGTCGGGCGGCAGGGAGGTAGCGCCGGATTGAGGGATGTAATGCAGACCCAGGGCGTCGCCGTTCTGCAGCGTCAGCGACGAAATGCCACGGGATGACGGCTTCCATCCTGTGCCGCCATGGTCGACGAGGATCTGCCAGTAGTAGTCCTGGCCGGAGAAGCAGTCAGGTGGATACTGCAGGGGCTCGCCGTCAACGGCGCAGATTGCGGCGCCGTTGCCCGACCCTGCGTAGGCCGACGATGTCGAGTAGGGAATCCCTGACGCGGCCAGGGCTTCGAGACCGCTCACCGACGTGCCTGAGAAGCGCACACAGCCGGTGACGACGGCACCGCCGCTGTGCTCGACCAGCACAGCGACATGCGGACCCTGGAGAGCGGCGCTGCACAGCGTCGCCGCCGCGGGCGTTCCCGCGACGGGCGCTGTCAGCGATGTTGCCGCCGTCACCAGCAACGCCACCACGATGCGGTGGCCGAGCATCATCAGACGCTCCGCCGTCCACGCAGCAGAACGAACAGCGCAGCGGCGGCGGCACACCCCGCACCGCCGAGGGCGTACCACGGCCACACAGTCTGCTCGACTGCCAGAACGGCGACAGGCGTTGTGGGAGGTGTTGTGATGCCGAGAACGCCGGAGGTGGGCGGTGCCGGGTTGTCGGTGACTGACGGAGACGATGCAGGCGATGGACTGGGCAGGTCACCAGTGAGCGGTGTCGTCACCTGCGACGTGGCCTGCGGCTCATGCACGGACGTCACGGGCGTGATGATTCCACCTGTCACTGACGGCGCGGGTGTCGGCGTCGCCGTCGGCGCCGGTGTCACCGTGGTACCTGTCGTGTAGGCGATGTGGACAGGGAACGGCGCGCGCATCAGAGCTGACGGGATTTGGCTGGTGGTGAACGGATCGGGCGAGCCACCGCCGTAGCCGAAGCCTCCAGAAGCATCCTGATTCGCCGACAGGTACATGACAGGTGTCACGCCGGACGCCGCCCACGACACGGAGCCGGGATCCTGATGTGCGGCCACCAGCGCCTGGATGACCAGCGCTGTGGAGTCGACATCACCGCCCCAGGCGATCTGGTACGCGAATGCGCCCGTCGTGTCTTGCTGGGTGCGGAGGTAGGCAAGGGCTGTGGCGTCGTTCCCGTGATGCCCCGTGGCATCGAGCGCCATCAACGCCAGTGCCGTTGAATTGGTGTCACTTCCCGTCGCCGCGTCGGTCGCAGCCGTGTAATTCCAGCCGCCATCGGAGTCCTGCAGATTTGCGAGGTGGGTGACGGCTCCGGCCGGGGGGGGGGCGCCGCTGGCGCGCTGCGCCAGGATGGCGTAGGACTGCGCAGCTGTCGAACCATCGCCGAAGGATCCGGTCGCAGGCGCGTAGAGAGAGGCGAGGGCTGTGGTGAGGTTGCCGCCGCCGAACGTCGCGGGGTTGGCGCCACCGGCGATCGCCGCCAGGGTGAGCTTGCCGATGCGTCCTGCATTGCCCGATGCGATGGCATCCGACGTCTGCGCGCGCAGGTAGGCCATCGCCGTGGCACCGCCGTTGCTGAGGGTCGAGGGATCGACACCCGACGCGGCGGCACCCATGACCAGGTCACACGTCGAGCCGAGATCGGAGCCCGACGAGAAGAGCGACGGCAGGCCGCCGTCGGGCATCTGCGTGCTCTCGAGGTAGCCGATTGCATGCACGGCGCGCGCATCCGACGTTGCCGCCGAGGTCGCTGCGGTGAAGGCTGTGGCGGCACCCAGCGGCTCGCGCACCAGTCCGAGTGCCGCCTGCGACGCGGTGTAGGTGTCGGCGGGGGCACCCTGGTAGCCGAAGCCGCCGCCGGGCTCCTGCTGGGCCAGCAGCGATGTGTAGGCACTGTCGGACACGGAACCCGCTCCCAGCGCCTGGATGACCAGTGCCGTCGAGTCGGCATCGGTACCCCATGCCAGCTGCGCACCGAATCCGCCGTCCGGTTCCTGCTGCGCCTGCAGCCACGTGACACCGGCAGCATGTGTTGCAACCGATGCCACGTCACCGCGAAGCGCCATCAGGGCGAGTGCTGTCGAGTTTGTGTCACTTCCGGCAGGATCATTGGCTGTCGAGGAGTAATTCCAGCCGCCGTCGGAGTCCTGTAGCGATGCCAGATAGGCGTAGGCGGCAGCGGGAGGCGTCTGGCCTGCGGAGCGGAGGCCGAGGACTGCCAGCGATTGGGTGTAGGTGGAGCCGTCGTCGTAGGCGCCCGTGCCACTGCTGTACGAGCTTGTGATGATGTCCGTGACGTTGACGCCGCCGAAGCTGGAGGCATCGCTGCCTGCAGCCTCAACTGCCAGCGTCAGGAGCCCGGCACGCGCCGTTGTGGATGCGGCGTCGGTTGCATGCGACTGCAGGTAGGCGACGGCCGAGACACCACCGTGAGTCAGGGCTGCGGGATCGAAGCCATTGTCGGCCGCAGCGATGACGTAGTACTCGGTCGGTGAGTAACCACCGAACGGGCCGGCGGGAATCGAGCCGTCGGCGAGTTGCTGGACATGAAGATATTCCAGTGCTCGTGATGCCGGATCGGCTTGGGCGTGGGCGGGCAGCACAACGAGGGCTGCAACGGTGACGGCGCATACGGCGCCTGCGATGCGACGACGCATCAGGGTCCCCCTGCGGCAACGGATGAACCCCACATCGCCAGAGGTTCCTCGCCGCATGGAGGCCTGCCTCCCGTTTCGCGCGGGTGAGGGGATCCGCCTCCACCAAGGTCTCCTGGCTCACGGATCACAGTTCCCGTCCGCCTTCCCGGATCACTCCGGTGGCCGCTGGCCGGTCACTCCCCGCTGACAGTTGCGCGACAGCGCCGGACTTTCACCGGCTTCCCTCGACGCGGAGGCATCTATTCAGTTGTGTGGCGGATTATGCCGAAAGCGCTTGACGCGATGTCAGAAGGTCCACACGGTGACGCCGTCGACGTCGTTGCCGGCAGATCCCGCCAGGCTGGTGGCGAACGCGGCGTAGACCTCTCGGTGAGGGGCGGGTCCCAGCACGATGGTGCGGAGGCCGTGGTTGCGCAGGTCGAAGCGCAGCGACAGGCGCTCGGCGGCGCTGAGGACGGGGGGTTGTCCTGTGTCGCGGATGCCGTCGAAGACGCGGCGCAGGGTCGACGGCGGCGGGCCTGAGATGGCTGTCCCGTCCGTGGCGCGGCAGATGGCGTAGCCCTCGGGCATGGCGAAGACAAAGTCGGCGCGGGCCTGCCAGAGGTCGGCAGCCGACGTTGATGTCACGTCGGCGAAGGGCAGAACGAGGATCGTTCCGGCGTCGTGGGGAACCGAACTGGCGAAGTAGGCGGGTGTCGTGTCGGCTTCGGCATGCAGAGGCAGGTGCGGCGTCAGCGTCAGTAACAGCAGGAGTGCCAGCACATGGGGGATGCCGAGACGGCGCTGTCCTATGAACCAGATCTCGGCCGCGTGCGCCGCTAGAAACGCAACCCCCATGGCGATGGCGATGGACAGATGCTCCGGCAGCAGCGGCAGGTGGGTTAGCAGGATGCCGGGCAGGGGAATCGCAGTTGTTGCGCCATTGACGTGGAGATGGGGACCCAGCGACAGGATGAGAAGCACGATGGCGGCGGTGGCGACGCTGCGCACCATCGGATCTGTGCGGCGACGCCACGTCGCGGCAGCCGCGATGAGAAGCAGCGGCAGGCCTATGAACGCAGTCATGTCGGCGGCGGGACCCGACCACTGTGTCAGTGAGGACGGTTGTGTCAGCCACGAAGGCCCGGTCATCGGTGTTGCCACCAACGGTGCCAGCAGGTCGGTGACGACCACGTCCGGGGACTGCGCCGTGCCGTGAACCGCCTGGGGACCGAAGAACTGAAAGATCAGCGGCGCTGCAGCGAGGAACAACGTGGCCATCACGGCCCCGGTAGCACCTGCGGCAATGCGCGGCCCGATACCGGTGCTGTCCGCTCCTGTGAACCAGGCGCATACCAGGGTGACGAGGGCCACCACGATGCCGATTACGGCGACTTCCTGGGCGCAGAGCAGCGC
>JBEPVH010000111.1:0-6748 GCA_041691115.1 bacterium
CGTTCGACACGCCGGTGTTGAGTGTGCCCGAGCCGCCGGTCGTGTTGACGTTGATCGTGTAGCTCACCGCGGTCTCGCCGACAAACGAATGGATCGGCAGTCGCTGCAGGGTCTTGAACTCGATGAATATCTGGGTATTGCTTCCGCCCTTGCTCAGGTCGGTGGCTGCAGCCGGTGTGTAAAGAAGGATCGTGCCGCCAACGCCGTTGCCGTTACCGCTCATGTGCATCGACGCACTGCCATTGCCGTTGTCCACGAACGTGCCCTGTGGCGTGGTCGATGTCGCAGGCAGCGGGAGAGCGGTGACAGTACGCGTGCCCAAATGAGTGCCCGAGAAGTCGTCGATGATCACGGGGAGGCCGACCGACGCCTTCGCCGGAGTGGCGTTAGCCAGGGCGGGCGCCAGAGCGACCACCAGAACGGCCAGGAAGCTCAGCCAGCGGCGGAGCGGGACGATGGTGCGAGGGGCACCGGAGCGGCGGGCACAGTCAATAGGAAGGGCGGGCATCGGAGCAGTCTATTGGTTCCACCAATTGGGGGTATTCGACGCGAGGTCGTCCGGCAACGGACGGCACCCCGATGCGCTCGGATGCCGATTACGTGAACCCGCTAGAGTTGACTCCGAGAGGGGCGCGCCCGGTGCCCGCCGAGGAGTTCCGATGCGCCGCAGATTCGCCGCCGCCACTGTCATCGCCACGCTGGCCGGCATCTGCATGCCCCTTGTCGCGACCGCCGGCGAGGTTGAGGCTCCTGCCCAGGTCACGTCGCTGGGACTGACCGGCTTTCTTGCCTGGGTCGGTCTGACCTTCGGGATCGCCGTCGTCTGGGCTGGCATCAAGACAGTCCGCGGCTAGCTGCCCTCAGCGTGAGGACGCATCTCGCGTCCCCTGAGATTCCGCCAGAGGCGATACCCTCAACTCCGTGAGCGGAAGGTACGTATGGGGCGGCTAAAGGCGGCACTCATCGCCGGGATCGTGGCTGCCGTGCTCCTCGGCATCGCCGCTGTGGTTCTTGCACCCAAAGCAAAGGCACCCGGGACCCCGGGACCATCGGCTGGTGCAACACCCGCTCCCGGGACGACGCCGAGTGGAAGCGGAAGCGTGGGCCCCACAGAGGAGCCCGCACTCAACTGCAGTATCCCGGTGTCGGGAAACATCGCCTTCAAGGGCGGCAGCGGCACCGCGACCTTCACGGGTGGATTCATCGGCACCGATGGTTCGTTCGCTGTTGATCCGACATTCGGAAAACCGGCACTGCCGACCGGAGCCGGTGGCTATGCGCAGTCCACCTACCTGGTGGCACGACACACGTGGGTGCCCGCCTCGGGAACAGCGATCTCACCAGCCGAAACGCGCTACTACTACCTGCAGACCGGCATCGGCGCCAACACTCTCCACATCATCGACATCGACTCCCAGGCCGACCACACGGTGATGATCCCGGCGGACTACGTGCCCATCGGATTCGCCGTCGAAGGCGTATACGTGGTGCATCACCCACCGGGAAGCGCCGTCAATGACGGTCTGCAACTGGCCAATGTCGATACAGGATCCGTGACGTCAATCGCAGCCAAGGGCGTGTGGGTCTTCGGTGCCGGGGCACCGTGGCGCATCGACATCGATGGTGTTGCGCGCTACGACGTCGCCACCAAGGCGCTCACTACGTGGTCCCAAGGGGTTGGCTGGGTGGGGTTCGCGGGTAACCGCATCGTTGTCGCCACTCCGTCACCTGTGGGCCCGCAGGTGGAGCTTCTCAGCGCCCCGACGCCGGCGACGGGCGTCAAGTTGCTGGACGAGGATGACCGGCCACTTGTCACCACCACCGGTGGCACCCTGACCTTCACGACCAGCGCCGATGGCGCCGGGACGTGGGTCACTGCCTACACCTCAACGCATGTCAACGTATGGCGCGTGAGTGCCAACGGCACCCTGCACTCCATCGTGTCCCTCAATGGTGCCGTCTCGCTGAATGCGTCGACGGAGATGCCTGACCCCCACGCGTCGCCCCACTGCGGCTGATGTGATCACTCAGTCCCCGCCCAGCCGAACCGCACGCCTCCGCTACGTCCTCATGACCCTCTACGCGGTCTCCGGAGTCGTCGCTGTGGTGTGGGGCACAGCGCTCTACAGCACCTTCTCCACGAGGTTCGACGAGGCCGCCGCCTACCAGCGCGCCCCGCTGTGCGCCGACGCCGAGACCAGCACCGACTGCCTTCAGACGTCGACGGCCTCAATCAGCGACCACCACTACACCGTTTCGTCGAAGGGCTCGCACACCTATTACGTCACCCTCACCTCGTTCGACGGGTTCGTTCTCACGTCGAGTGTTTCGTCATCGGAGTACGACGCCCTCACCGTCGGCAGCGCGGTAAACATCCGCCTTTGGCACGGCGTACCGGTCCTCATGCAACTCCCCAATGGCGCATACGTGGGAACCAGCCTCAACCCGACGCAGAAACTCCAGGGAGCGACCATCGGGTTGTTCATCCCCAACTACGGATTCCTGGTGATCCTATGCGCGCTGTTTCTCACCCTCAGTGCCCGCGGACCCGACGACGTCATCCGTGACACCGTCACGTATTACACGAGCGCGCCGCGCGAGGTTCCGTCCGGGCTGCTGGCCGCAACACTTGCCTGGCGTTCCGCATGGGTTCTGCTTTCCGGTGGCATCGTCATGTTCTGCGTGCTCGCGTTCCTCGCCCTGCAGGCCGCCAACAACCTGGCACTCGTCCAGGCGGCGCCGTCGTACGGTGCTGCGGCCATGACCGCGGCCGCCGCCCTCACTCTCTACCTCTTGCAGCGCCGCGTCGTGCGCGATCTGCGGGATGGCGTTGCCGGACCCTTCGTTATCGAGAACGAGGCTGTGGTTCGAGGCAGGTACGGCCCCGTCGGAGTGCGGATCCGTTATTCACTCAGCGACGGAAGCCAGAAATCATTCGTCCTGCGCAAGAGATGGTGGCGTATGGCACCCATCGGTTCGGAGCTGTTCGTGCTCCGCTCCCCCATCGACGGCAGGATCTGGCGTGTTATCGGCCTGTCGTCAGGTGGACAACTCATCCCCTGATCGTCAATTGTGGACACACGGTCGGCGCGAACCCGGCGGAAAATCAGCCGAGGCCTTCCTGTGCAGCACGCTCAGGCATGATCAGGGACTCGCCCGGTGCCAGCACCATCACGTTGACACCACCCGGTGCGACGACGGTGACGCGGCCCGTTCCGATCACGCGAATCAGCCGCCCCTGGACCACCACGGCAGTGTCCTCGTCGATGCCGATTCCCGCGTGCTCGGGGTGCTGGGCAACCGCATCGCAGAGCCGCGGCAGGCGAACCCGCTGCGAGAAGTGCTGGTCAACGATGACCCCTGGCAACAACCCCATTCCCGCTTCCACGGCAGGCGTCGCTGTGCCCGCGATCATCAGGTCACCGGCAATCGCGGCTCCTGCTGACGTTCCTGCCACGAGCATGCCCTCAGCCGCCCGCTGACGCAGAGCCAAAGCAGCACGCGAGCCGCCGAGTACCGACATGATGCGGCGCTGGTCGCCGCCGGTGAAGAAGACGCCGGTGGCGGTGGAAATCGCGTTGACGGTCGCGGGGAGATCGGCAGTCGCACGGTCCGGGATATCGAGCTGCGTGACCTCGGCGCCAAGGTTGCGGAGAAGGCGAACAAACTCGTCGCCGTACTCCACCGTCTGGCGCGTCCCAGCAGTGCACACGATGATCCTGGCGTGGTCGCCGCCGGCAAGGCGCACCAACTCGCGGTGGATCTCGCTGTACAGGCTGCGATCCTCATGGCCGCCGATCAGGACGAGGAGTGTCGACATGGGTCCGCCATTGTGCCGGACCCGGGACTGCGGCAACAGGAAGTCAGGCCCGGATGCGCTCCATCTTGGGGTCATACATAGGCTGGATCGAGACACGAGCCGGGACCAGGCGCCCGGCGACATCCACCTCCCATGTGGCGTCGCGGCAATACGCCCCGTCGATGACCTCGCCGGTGTCGATCATGGCCAAGCCCACAGCGCCGCCCAGGGTGTGCCCATACGACGCGGCGCGGATGTAACCAGCGTCCTGCCCGTTGCGGCGCGCCACCTCGGCATGGAACAGCATCGGCTCGGGGTCGGTGAGCATCACCTGGAGGAGACGCCGCGTCAGTGGCCCGCGCTCCTTCTTGGCGGCCACTGCATCGCGACCGATGAACGACTCTTTGGTCATGTCGACGGCAAATCCGAGTCCCGCCTCAAGCACCGAGTCGGTGTTGTCGATGTCGTGCCCGTAATCGCGGTAACCCTTCTCCATACGCAACGATGCCAGGGCCTTGAGCCCGGCATGCACGAGCCCTACCTTCTTCCCCGCCTCGGCGATGGCGTCGTACACCACCAGACACTTCTCGGCCGGGATGTACAGCTCGTACCCCAGCTCACCGAGGTAGGTGATACGGATGCAGAGAATTTCAATCCCGGCGACGTCTATGTGCCGCGTCGCGCGGAAGGGGAATGAGGCGTTGCTCATGTCCGCAGACGTCAGCAGTTCGAGCAGTTCACGGGACCGTGGCCCTTGGATGTTGATCTGCCCGTACCCAGTGGTGACGTTGGCAATCCGCACGTCCATGCCGGCCGAGTATCGATGCAGTCGAGCCTCAGTGTGGCGCAGAGCGGTGTCCGATGACACCACCCAGAAGTCGCCGTCGCCGAGCTTGGTGACGGTGAGGTCGGCCTCGAGTGTGCCGCGCTCATTGAGCCATTGCGTGTACGTGATCATTCCCGCATCGCCGTCGACGCGGTTGGCGGAGAGGTGCTCCAGCAGTTCGCCCGCCTGGGATCCGGTCACCGCGAACTTCGACATGAAAGACATGTCCATGAGGATGACGCCCTCACGGCACGCCCTGTGTTCTGCCTCCCACCACGGGAACCAGTTCTGCCGCCCCCAGGACAGCGCGTCGACGACGGGTTCATGCCCCTCGGGCGCATACCAGTCCGCACCCTCGAACCCGGAGACGTCGCGGAAGTAGGCGCGCTGCGCTACCAGGCGCTCGTGGATGGGCGACAACTTCTGGTTGCGTGCCGTCTGCATTGACCGTGTCGGGTAATGACAGAGGTACACCATGCCCAGCGACTCCACCGTGCGCTCCGCCCTGTACGCCGCTGCCGCCTGATATGGCTCGAGCCTGTCGATGTTCATGCCGGTGACGTCGCAGCCGGGATCGCCGTCAGCAATCCAGTGCGCCAGCATGCGGCCGATACCGCCGCCAGTGATGATGCCGATGGAATTCAACCCGGCAGCCACGAAATAATTGCGCAATTCAGGCGCCTCGCCGACGATGGGCGCCAGGTCGGGAGTAAAGCTCTCCGGTCCGCAGAAGAACTTGCGAACTCCCGTCTCCAGCGAAACCGGAACGCGGCTCATGGCCCGCTCCACGTAAGGCCCCATGCGCTCCCAGTCGGGAGTGATCTCACCGAATGAGAAGTCCTGCGGGATGCCGTCGACATGCCACGGCGCGCAGCGCGGCTCAAACAGGCCCACCATGAGGCCGCCGCCTTCCTCACGGTAGTAACCGTGCGAAGCCGGATCCTCAATGACAGGCCACGTGTTCTCGAGGCCGGCGATTGTGTCTGTGATCAGGTAGTAGTGCTCCGCGGCCTGCAGAGGGATGGTCACACCCGCCAACTCCCCCAGCTGACGTGCCCACATGCCGGCGCAGTTGACGACGTACTCCGCCTCGATATCGCCGTGTTCGGTCTTCACACCGGTGACGGCACCGTCTTTAGTCAAGAATCCAGTGACCGGAACGCCCTCTAGCAGGGTCGCTCCCTGCATCCGCGCTCCACGCGCCAGCGACATGGTCACGTCCACCGGATTAGCACGACCGTCCTCCTTGACGTAGAAACCCGCGAGGAGATCGTCAGTGCGCGCCAACGGGAACAGCTCCGCGACTTCGCGCGGCGAGATCTCATGCACGTCGATGCCGCAATGGCGGTTGAACGCCGCCACGCGCCGGTATTCCTCAAGGCGGTCCGGCTCGGCAGCTAGTTCGATGAATCCCACGGGAGTGAATCCGGTCGCCAGTCCCGTCTCCGCTTCCAACCGCGTGTACAAATCCCGCGTGTACTTGCGCATCTCCGTCGACGTCTCCGAAAGAGATCCGAACGTCACGACAAGGCCCGCGGCGTGCCACGTCGTCCCCGACGTCAGCCGGTCTCGTTCCAGGAGTACCAAGTCCTTCCAGCCCATGTGAGCCAGGTGGTACGCGACCGAGCAGCCGATGATCCCGCCGCCCACAACGACAACACGTGCACGGGACGGAAGAGTGGGAGGCACGACGGGGGATTGTGCCCCGCTGGGCATGCCAGATATTGACGCTGAGTATAACTCTGTCATACTTTAGGGGTGAGAACAACCCGAGTTGTAACTGTCTCCCTGGATCCCGAAACCGCAGACGCCCTCGATCGGCGGGCCAAACGGGGACGTCAGTCACGCAGCGAGGTGGTACGCGCCGCGCTTATCCAATATGAGCGGCAATTCGCCGCGTGGGATGAGTTGAGTCGCGCTATCGAGCCTCTTCGTGTTGCCGAGGGCCTCGACACCGAAGAAAAAGTGGCCGCCTATGCCGTTGAGGCAGTGCGCGCGGTCCGACGGGATCGCCGCAGGCCCTGAGTCGTGCGCGTCGTTTTAGACGCGTCGGCTGTGGTTTGCGCGGTCATATCACCAGAGGGTCCGGCAGCCGCCCGACTCCACCGCGCCATCACCGGCTC
>JBEPVH010000112.1:0-6734 GCA_041691115.1 bacterium
CATGGAGCAGCTGGCAGGCCTTCTGCGCCGCGCCGGCCTCCTCGAATCCACCCGTGGCGTGCACGGCGGCTACTCGCTAACCCGTTCCCCCGAGGCGGTCTCGGTCCTCGACATCCTCTCGGTGGTCGAGGGTGAGGTGGCTCCCGTCGAGTGCCTCGGCCATGACTACGCCGGAACCTGCGCTCGCGAGGGCGACTGCGCCTCCCGTGGCCTCTGGTCACGACTCAAGACTTCGATCGAGGCGGTACTCGGTGCCACCTCCCTCGCCGATCTGATCGGCGATCACTCCCTGCTCCACGACCTGGCACCCGCGCCCGAGGTCACCATCCTGCCGCTCACCGAGGTGACGGCACCGCGTCATGAGGCAAGCAATGTCTGACAACGAAGCCCTGCTGTCCGTCTCCGGCCTTCATGCCGGGATCGAGGGCAAAGAGATTCTTCACGGCGTCGACCTGGTGGTCAAGCGCGGTGAGATCCACGCCCTCATGGGCCCCAACGGCTCGGGCAAGAGCACGCTCGCATATGCGCTCATGGGACATCCGTCGTACGCCGTGTCCAGCGGTAGCGCAACTTTCGACGGCGCCGATCTGCTGACACTGGCCCCCGAAGAGCGGGCTACGCGCGGCATGTTCCTCTCGTTCCAGCATCCCACTGCCATCCCCGGCGTCACCACCGTCAACTTCCTGCGCGCCGCCATGCGGGCGCAGGGCAAGGAACTCGCGGCGCGCGACTTCCTCAAGGCCGTCAACGGCGAGATGACCGAGCTGAAGATGGACGAGACGTTCCGCTCGCGCTACATCAACGACGGTTTCTCCGGCGGCGAGAAGAAGCGCGCCGAGATCCTGCAGATGGCCATGCTCAAGCCGCAGCTGGCGATTCTCGACGAGCCCGATTCAGGTCTCGACGTCGACGCATTGCGCATCGTCGCCGACGGCGTGAAGCGCGCCATGGCAGCGTCCGAGAACCGTATGGGCGTGCTGCTCATCACCCACTACAACCGTGTGCTCGAGCACCTGCGGCCCGACGTCGTTCATGTGTTCGCCGGTGGCCGCATCATCACCTCGGGCGGTCCCGAGATGGCGCATCGCATCGAGGCCGAGGGTTACGAGACGCTTCTCGCCGAAGCCGGCGTCACCGTTGAGGCGGCACCCGTATGACAGTCGAAGCTCACGATCTGACCAAGGACTACAAGTACGGCTTCCACGACAAGGACGTCTCGGTGTTCCGCACTGAGAAGGGCCTGTCGCCCGAGGTCGTTGCCGCCATCTCGGAGCACAAGAACGAGCCCGAGTGGATGCTGGAGTTCCGCCTCAAGGCGTTGGAGCACTTCCGCAAGCGGCCGATGCCCTCGTGGGGTGCTGATCTCTCCGGTATCGACTTCGACAACATCTACTACTACGTCAAGCCCGCCGCGGAGCAGGCGCGCTCCTGGGACGACGTCCCGGAGTCGATCAAGAACACGTTCGACCGCCTGGGAATCCCCGAGGCCGAGCGCAAGTTCCTCGCCGGTGTCTCTGCGCAGTACGACTCCGAGGTCGTCTACCACTCGATCCGCGAGGACCTCGACAAGCTCGGCGTTATCTTCGGCGACTGCGATACGGGCCTGCGCGAGCATCCCGAGCTTTTCCGCAAGTACTTCGCAACCATCATCCCGCCGAACGACAACAAGTTCGCCGCCCTCAACTCCGCAGTTTGGTCGGGTGGTTCGTTCGTCTACGTGCCCAAGGGCGTTCGTGTCGACGTGCCGCTGCAGGCGTACTTCCGCATCAACTCCGACAACATGGGCCAGTTCGAGCGAACTCTCATCATTGCCGACGAGGGTTCGTACGTTCACTACATCGAGGGCTGCACAGCGCCCAACTACTCGTCCGATTCGCTGCACTCGGCAGTCGTCGAGATCGTCGCCCACAAGGGCGCGCACGTGCGCTACACGACCATTCAGAACTGGTCGGACAACGTCTACAACCTGGTGACCAAGCGCGCTGTCGCTCATGAGGACGCCACCGTCGAATGGATCGACGGCAACCTCGGCTCCAAGGTGACGATGAAGTACCCGGCGATCTACCTCATGGGCGAGCGTGCCCATGGCGAGATCCTCTCGGCGGCGTTCGCCGGTCCGGGTCAACATCAGGACGCCGGCGCCAAGTGCATCCACGTGGCGCCCAACACGACGTCGAATATCGTGTCGCGTTCCATCTCCAAGGGCACAGGCCGCACCTCTTACCGCGGCCACATCAAAGTGCTGCCCAAGGCGCACCACGTCAAGGTCAACGTGCGCTGTGACGCTCTTCTCCTCGACGAGGAGGCACAGAGCGACACATATCCGTACATGGACATCGACAACCCTGATGTCTCCATCGGCCATGAGGCGTCGGTGAGCAAGGTCGGTGAGGACCAGCTGTTCTACCTGCGTAGCCGTGGTATCTCCGAACAGGACGCCACAGCCCTCATCGTCAACGGATTCTTCGAGCCTTTCGTCAAAGAGCTGCCGATGGAATACGCCGTTGAACTCAACCGCCTGCTCGCCCTCTCGATGGAAGGTTCTGTCGGATGACCACGCAGCCGGCGACGGCGGGTGACCTGGCAACCATCGCCGAGCAACGCATTGCAGCATCGCCCCCATGGCTTGCCACCCGGCGTCGCGCCGCTTTCGACGCCTTCAGCGTGCTGCCCTGGCCTTCGTCGCAGCGCGACGAGGATTGGCGGCGCACCGATGTCGCCAAGCTCGACCCCGCCGCGTTCACACCCGACGGTGGTGTCGGCGATGAGCTGCAGGGCCTGATCGACGCCACCGTTGAACGCGTGCTGCGGCATCTTCCCGATGCCGGTGTTGTGATCTGCGATCACCAGGGCGCCATCGAAATGCGCGGCTGCGATCCGCTGATTGCTCAAGGCGTCCTCATCTGCGCGCTCGACGAAGCTGCCACACGGCATGCGGACTTGGTGCAGCGTGCGCTGGCCACGGTCCCCGCTACAGACCAGCCCATCGCCGCCCTCTGGAACGCCATGTGGCGCGGCGGAGTTTTCATTCACGTGCCCGCCGCCGTTGAGGTGTCCGTTCCGCTGGTGGTCATTCATGCCGCAGCAGGTGATGCCACAGCCACGTACCCGGCGACAGTTCTTGTGGCCGGACAGGCATCGCGGTCCTCGCTCGTCGAGATCCACGTGTCGCCGCCCGGATCCACTGCCATGCTTTCCAACACCACGTCGGTCGTCGTCGCCGATCGCGACGCGACGGTCAACCATGCGCTGCTGCAGCGCCATGGTTTCGGGGTGTGGCACCTCGCCCAGCACCGCGCCACGCTCGACGCAGGTGCAACCCTGAACTTCAGCGCCGCCACCCTGGGGAGCCGTTTGCAGAAGGCCTACTGGGAGACCGTGCTGGCGGGTGCCGGAGCTGAGGCTCACATCGCCGGAATTGCACTGGCACGCGGCGCACAGCATCTTGATCATCAGTCCCTTCAGGCGCACACCGCGCCCGATACGTCGTCGTCGCTGCTGCTCAAGGTCGCCGCCCGCGACAACGCCCGCTCGGTGTACTCGGGACTCATCGACGTCGATAAGGTCGCCCAGCGCACTGATGCCTACGTGCAGAACCGCAACCTCATTCTCGGACATGGAGCGAAAGCCGACTCGGTGCCGCGCCTGGAGATCCGCGCTCACGACGTGAAGTGCGGACACGGCGCCACCGCCGGGCATGTCGATGACGAGCAGCGCTTCTACCTGATGGCCCGTGGCGTCCCCGGCGACGAGGCCGACCGCATCATCATCCGCGGATTCTTCGACGACGCGCTGGCGCGCTCGCCACTCCCTGGCTTCACAGCACTTGTCGGTGAGTATCTGGACGTCGATCTGGCGCAGGATGGCGGAGCGTGATGGTGAGCGAGTGGATCGGCATTGCTCAGGCCGCCGACATACCCCCCGGGCATGCGGCACGCGTCGAGATCGACGACAGGGCCATCGCCGTCTTCAACATCGACGGCACGTTCTATTGCCTTGACGACACATGCAGTCATGCCGAGGCGTCGCTCTCCGAGGGCGACCTCGACATCCGCCGCTGCGCCATTGAGTGTCCTCTTCACGGGTCGGCCTTCGACCTGCGCACGGGCGAGCCGCTGTCGCTTCCCGCCGTCGAGCCCGTCCTGGCTCACCGCGTTGAAGTGGTTGACGGCGAATTGCGCGTGGCCCTTTCCGACCCGGAATGATTGAGCCGTCCGCCCGTCCGTTGGACGTGGCTGCGCTGCGCGCCGACTTCCCGCTGCTCCAGCGCACGGTGAACGGCCACCCGCTCGTCTATCTGGACTCGGCCGCCACGTCACAGCGGCCGCGCCAGGTCATGCGTGCCATCACCCGCTACTACGAGACGAGCAATGCCAACGTGCACCGTGGCGTGCACACGCTCGGCAATGAATCGACAGACGTCTTCGAGCAGGGGCGCCAGCGCGTTGCCCAGTTCATCGATGCCGATCCGCAGGGGCTCGTGTTCACGCGCAACGCTACCGAGGCTCTCAACATCGTGGCGTCGTCGTATGCGCGCGAGATGCTGGCGCCGGGTGACCGCATCGTCATCACCGAGATGGAGCATCACAGCAACCTGGTCCCGTGGCAATTGGCGGCACAGCGTGCCGGTCTCGAGCTGAGTGTCATTCGCCTCAGCGATGACGGTTCGCTCGACCTCGAGCATGCGGCTGCACTCCTTCGCGGACCCGTGAAGCTTCTCGCCGTGACGCACCAGAGCAACGTGCTCGGCACCGTCAACGATGTGCCACTGCTGGCGCGCATGGCCCACGACGCCGGCGCGCTCATTTGTGTTGACGCGGCCCAGAGCGTTCCCCACATGCAGGTGTCGGTGCGAGACCTCGACTGCGACTTTTTCGCCTTCTCGGGACACAAGATGTGCGGCCCCATGGGCATCGGCGTTCTCTGGGCTCGCCCGGCATTGCTCGGCGCCATGCCGCCGTTCCTCGGCGGCGGCAGCATGATCGGCAAGGTGACACTCGACAGCAGTACCTGGGCTGAGGGACCACACAAGTTCGAGGCAGGAACCCCTGACGTGGCATCAGTCGCCGGTCTGGTAGCGGCATGCGATTACCTCGACGAGATTGGCCGCGACGCGATTCACGCGCACGAGTTGCGGCTTGTCGACAACCTCATCAGTGTTCTTCGCGACACCGGAGGGATCGAGGTGTACGGGCCTCCCGGTGGTGTGATGCGTGGAGGAGCGGTTTCATTCAATGTGGACGGCGTCCACGCCCACGACGTGGGAACGATCCTCGACCGCCTCGGCATTGCAGTTCGCGCCGGTCATCACTGTTGTCAGCCGCTGATGAATCATCTCGGCGTCGCCGCCACCGCTCGTGCGTCCGTGTATCTGTATACGACGGAAGCGGAGGTCGACGCTCTTGGTGCCGGGCTCCGCGAGGTACGCCGGGTCTTCTCCGTCTAGGAGCCGGCACGTTCCTGGTCGGAGCGCTTGAGAAGCGCCTCGACGTAGGAGAGCTGCGACGCCGCCCAGCGCTGCGCCTGCACATTGCCGGTGGCAAACGCCGCGTTATACGCGTGGTAGGCGCCGATGTAGTCCTCCTGGCGGTAGCAAGCGTCACCGAGACGCAGCATCGCCCAGGGCCTGATCAGATCCTCCTTGCTCTCCGATGCAACCAAGAGGATGTCGCGCGCGCCGCTGTTGTCACCCTCGACGAGATGCAGGGCGCCGAGGAAGAATGCGGCACGGGTTCGTACGTCATCAGCGCCGTCACGCATGGCGCGGTGGTACAGGGTCCGAGCGGTCTTCCAGTCGTTGGCCTGCTCCGCACGTCGCGCTAGACGGAATGCTGCGGCAGCAGCAACCTCGGACTCGTTGCCGTCGAGCGCCTGCAGGTAGTGGCCCTCGGCCTCACCCCAATGCTTGCTCGCAGCCAGGCGCTCGGCGAGGGCAAGGTGCTGACGCGCCGTGAGCGGCTGCGCCGCCTGATCCGTCATGTCTCACTCACCGAGGCGCCGTCCACCGGCGCCATTCTGCGGCCGATCTCACCATTTGAGAACCTCCGCCGGCTCCTCTTCCTCACTGTGGCGGCGCTTCACCAGGAACAGGATCAGGAAGATCAGGACACCGAGCAGGACAAGGACCGCGAAGAACACCGCGAAGATGATCTGTGTCGTGCTCAGATGCTGGAGGAATCCGAAGATCCCATGACCGCCGAGTTCGGCATTGGGATCATCGGCAATGGCGATTGTCGCGCCCGGCGTCGATGACGCACTCGGCGACGCCGAGGGCGACGGACTTGGCGAGGTGGGCAGATGCACGGTGACGAGGCCCGTCAGGCTGGACTGCGAGGCCCCGTATGTGGAGTCTCCCGAGTAGGAGGCAGTGATCGTCAGGTCGCCGCTGGGCAGCGTCGTTGTCGTCAGCGAAGCGTTGCCGTTGGCGTCGACGGGCACGGTGCCGATCGGTGTTCCATTGGAATAGAACGTGACCGATCCCGTGGGCGGCACACCGGCGCCGCCACCAACGGTCACCGTGATCGTGAAGGGGTCGCCCTGCGTTAGTGTCGTCGACGACACGACAGGGTCGGTTAGCGAGCTCGGCGCCGTGCCGACGGTGACGCCGGTTCCGCCCGACGACGACGGGGCATCATCGCCATCGCCGTTGTAGGTCGCCGTGATCGGGTGGTAGCCGATACCGAGGCCGGGAGTGGTGAACGAGGCGGTCCCGCTTGCGTTGACAGGCACTGTGC
>JBEPVH010000113.1:0-6644 GCA_041691115.1 bacterium
CCTGAAGGCGATGGATTTATCAGCTATGGACGCCGCTCTTCAGGAGCAGGCGGCGAATGTGGCTGAGAGGGTGAGGCGGACGCGGATGGATTTCCACCATCCGGCCGAGATCGCCCGTGTCCGCCAGGGCATGGCGGATGTCCTCGAAGAACTGGGGGAGCCCACGGTCATCACCAGCTTCGCCAACCCCGATTCCAAGAGAGCCACGTTCTTGGTCGAGATGCCCGACGGCACTCCCGGCGTCCTCAAGGTCGCCGGCGCCACCGAGACTGGCGAGGCCGAGGTGCTCCAGGCCTGGCGTGACCACGGGGTTGCGGCCGCCGAGCCACTCGCATACGGCCACGTCGGCAGCTGCACGTACATCGTGACGCGGTTCCAGGAGGACACGATGTCCCTCGCCCGCGTCTTGCAGGATCGGATGGCCGCCGCCGGCCCCACCGCTACCGGTGGCGGCCCGACAGTTGCCGAGGACCCGCTCCGGGCCACGCTCGAGGACGTGTTTGTCGCCCTCAGAAGGGCTCACTTGCCGGCAAGCACCGTGCCGAACGCCGAGACCCTGAACGACAGGCTCGAGATCCACCTCAATGGACGGGTGGACCGCCTGGAGGAGCATGGTTTCGCGCTGCCGCCGGGATTCCACGAAACGTTGGACACCCTCATGACGGGCCGCGTCACGCTTATCCATGGAGATTCGTGGGTCGGCAACATGGTGACGGACGATGCCGGCGGGATCATCCTCATCGACCCCGCCGGATGCGTGGGTCCTCCCGAATACGATTCGGCTCAAGTCATCGCGCAGGTCACTCCTCAGGACCGGATTCCGGAAATGATCCGTCTCGCCTGTAACGTCGACCCTTCCCTCGATTCCGCCCGGATCGAGGCGTGCCTCGGCGTCTACCTCGTCGGCCACGCCGGATACGCCCGGGCATCGGAACCGGCACTCAACGACATACATGAATTGACGGGCCCCGAACGTATGGACGCTGCGCGGTCAGCACTGGCCACACGTCGCCTGCTTGGCCTCTCCGCCCGGCTAATGAGCAGGCCTTTCCAGGTGACTGCGCCCGCCACCGAGCGTCCTGTCGCCGAGCGCACCCTCTAGCTCAACCGCGGTCGCGCCCGGCCTCTCGGCATACTTCAGATATGGCCTATCTGCCGTCCACCGATGCCGACCGCGCAGCGATGCTGAAGACGATCGGCGCGGCCTCGGTCGCGGACCTCTTCCGGTCCATTCCCACGTCGCTTCTCAACCCTCCTCTCGAACTCCCCGAGCCGCTCGGCGAGCAGGATCTGGTCGCCGAACTGTCGCGGCTCGCGAGCCGGAATCGCCCGCTCACCACCTATGACAACTTCCTCGGTGCGGGCGTGTACTTGCGGTTCTCCCCGGCGATCGTGCGAGCCACCATCTCGCGCCCCGAGTTCTACACGGCCTACACGCCGTATCAGGCCGAGGGTTCGCAGGGGACCCTCCAGACCATCTTCGAATTCCAGTCGATGATCTGCGCGCTCACCGGCCTGGACGTCGCCAACGCATCTCTCTATGACGGCGCAACCGCTGCTGCAGAAGCCGCGATCCTGGCCTCATTCCTCACAGGTCGCCACCGCGTCGCCGTGTCTGATGCGGTGCATCCCGAAGTGCTCGAGGTACTGCGCACCTTCGCTCACGGCCGCGGCATGGCCGTCGATGTGGTGGCAGCGGTGAACGGGATCACGCCTGCTGCCGCGATGTCAGTGGTGCTGACTGACGATCACTGCGCCATGGTCGTGGCGCAGCCCAACTTCCTCGGTAATCTCGAGGATGCGGCAGCGCTCGCAGCGGCCGCTAAGAAAGTGGGTGCCCTCGCGGTGGCGTACGTCGACCCCATTGCGTGTGCAGCGCTCGTGTCTCCTGGCGAGGCCGGCTTCGACGTCGCCGTCGGTGATGGCCAGCCTCTCGGCATCCCCGCGTCATTCGGCGGCCCGCATGTCGGGTTCATGGCGGTGCGCCAAGAACTGATGCGCCGAATTCCCGGCCGCCTCGTTGGCATGACAGTCGACCACGCCGGGCGCCGCGCCTACACGCTGACCCTGCAGACGCGCGAGCAGCACATCAGGCGCGAAAAAGCCACGTCCAACATTTGCACGAACCACGCGCTCATCGCCCTCGCCGCCACGGTGTACATGGCACGGATGGGTGCGGGCGGAATGCGCGCGGTGGCCGAGGTGTCGGCTCAGCGCACACATGCGCTGGCGCAGCGCCTGACCGCGATTGACGGATTCTCCATGGCCTTCCCAGACGCGCCCTTCCTATGGGAGTTCGTTCTGCGCACGCCCGGCGATGCAGGTCAGGTCGCGGCGACCCTTCGCGAGAAGGGAATCATCGGCGGCCTGCCGTTGACGGGCGAGCTGAGTGACTGCCTTCTCGTGTGCTGCACGGAGACCACGCTCCCGCAGTCGATCGAAAACTACGTCGCGGCGGCGAAGGCCATCAGCGCAGCGAGGGTGCCGGCATGACCGGGATGAACGGATCCACTCCGCAGCGCCCTGCTCCCGTCGCCGCCTGGTCGGGAGACGAGCCTCTCGTCTTCGAGCTTTCGCAGGCATATACCTCCGGCCCTCGGATTCCGGCGTCGGGCGTCGATGCACCGGCGCTGGATGCACTGATTCCGGCGGCACATCTGCGCACGACTCCCGCTGAGGTCCCCGCAGTGCCTGAGCCGGTCCTGGCTCGCCACTTCGGCCGCCTGGCGCGGCGCAACCACAACCTGCACCACGGAATCTATCCGCTGGGTTCGTGCACGATGAAATACAACCCCATCGTCGACGAGCAGTTGGCATGGCTCGACGGATTTGCCAACGTGCATCCGTATCAGGACGCCACCGACGCGCAGGGTGCGCTGGAGTTGATGTGGCGCCTTGAACATCTGCTGGCGAACATCACTGGCATGGCGCGCATGTCGCTGCAGCCCGCGGCCGGCGCTCATGGTGAGTGGACGGGATTGCGGATGATCCAGGCGTATCACGGATCGCGCGGTGACACCACCCGCACGCGCGTCCTCGTCCCCGACTCGGCGCACGGCACCAACCCCGCATCGGCGGCGCTGTGTGGACTCGAGGTCGTGACTGTCAAGAGCAATCACGACGGTACCGTCGATGTCGAAGACTTCGAGGCGCATCTCGACAACACCATCGCCGCAATCATGCTGACCAACCCCAACACGCTGGGGGTGTTCGAGAAGGACATCGAGAGAATTGCCGCTGCCGCGCACGCAGCGGGAGCACTCCTCTATTACGACGGTGCCAATCTCAATGCACTCGTTGGCATGGCTCGCCCCGGCGACATGGGCTTCGACGTCGTGCATCTCAACCTGCACAAGACTTTCTCCACGCCTCATGGCGGTGGTGGTCCCGGTGCCGGACCGGTCGGCGTGTCGGAGCGGCTGATTCCGTTCCTGCCGCGCCCCACCGTCGAGCGCGACGGTGAGGTGTACCGCCTCGACGATGATCGCCCTCAGAGCATCGGCAAGGTGCGCAGCTACTACGGCAACTTCGGGATGCTCGTTCGCGCCTATGCCTACATTCGCGCCTACGGCTCGGACCTACCCCAGGTCGCTCAGGACGCGGTACTCGCAGCGCGCTACCTCCGTGCCCGCATCGCCGACATTCTGCCAACGGCGGTGGATTCGGAAACCCTCCACGAGTTTGTCGCCACCACCAAGGGCGGCAAGGTCGACGGCCTCAAGGCCATGGACGTGGCCAAGCGCATGATTGACTACGGCGTGTACCCGCCCACCGTGTACTTCCCCACGACTGTGCCCGAAGCAATGATGTTCGAGCCCACAGAGACGGAATCCAAACAGAGCATCGATGATCTCGCCGACGTTCTTCATGCAATCGTTGCTGAAGCTGGCAAGGATCTGGCCTTCGTGCAGGCGGCCCCGCACAATGCTCCCGTTGAACGTGTCGACGAAGTCCAGGCTGCGCGCCATCCCGTTCTTCGCTGGACCCGTCCCGCATGAACGACGAACTTCGCGCCGAACTTCACGGACTACTCAAGGACCGCGCCTTCACGTTCGGTGACTTCGTCCTTGCGTCGGGCCGGCGCAGTTCCTTCTACTTCGACGGCCGCCAGGTGACCCTCCACGCACGTGGATTGCATCTCGTGGCAACGATGATCCTTGAGCGCTGCCGCGAAATCGGCGCGCAGCGCATTGGTGGCCTGACACTCGGCGCCGACCCGATAGTAGCCGCTGTTGCCGCACTGTCTACTCAGGACGGGGGCGAGCCCATCGACGCCTTCATCGTGCGCAAGGCAGCCAAGGATCACGGCGCGGGCAAGCGAATCGAAGGCCCTGATCTCACGAGCGGTCAGCGAGTTGCGATCGTCGACGACACGACGACGACGGGCGCTTCGTACATCTCTGCAGCCGAGGCCCTCGAGGGCACGGGTGTTGTCATCCTCGAAGCGATAGCGATCGTCGACCGCGAAGAGGGCGCCCGCGAGGCGTTGCTCGAACACGGCATGGAGCTTCACGCTCTATTCGGCCGCGGCGAGTTCGTCGCAGCCGAGGCCTCCGTCTAGCCCCTATCCCCTCGGGACGCCAATAGCGCAGACCATCCGGGCAGCGCCATCTCGATCTCGTGTCCACCGACGAAGACCGCCTGCATCGCAGTGCGTACACGCTCGAAGAAGTCGACGCGCTGCATCACGTCATCGATGCCATCGGGATCACCGTAGAGGTGACAGCGAAGCCATTCGGGCGACTCGCGCAGAACCACGAGGCTGCCGACACGCGCCACGAAGACGGGGTCGGCATACCCGGAAATGATGAAACTCATAGCCAGGCGAGGCTCTTCATCGAAATACCATTCCGTTTCCCAGAGGATTTCCTGGTTACCCGTCGCGTGCACAGTCTGAGCGACAGCGATGCACGCGTCAGCAGGTTCCGAACCGCTGACATTGGAGAGCAGCCATAGCACGTCGCGATGCACGTCGCGAGGGACCCACGCGGCCAGTGAGGGACGGCGGCGGTACGGATCGTCGAACTCGCACGGCAGTGCCGGTGCGTCACCCCCCAGCGCCAGGTGAATGCCTGCATGGCGCCGGCAGAGGGTGATTCCTCCCAATTCGAGCCCGTGACCCGCACAGAGGGCTTCGCCGCAGCGCCATCCCCACTGGTCGGTATAGAGACAGGTGTTCTGGACCGGAGCGGCGCAACCACGAGATCCGCACCCCTCGCGTGATGTCACCTCATGCTTGCCCGCCCTGGTCCAGACCGCAGACATGAGACCTCCAATGAAAAGAAAAAATACTTCGCACCGCCGCACCGATCGGTGGGGGCTCGACACGCACAATGGTGCAACGGATGTCGCGAAACTGTTCAATTGTCGGCGGTTTGTTTCAGCGCCCCGCGACGTCCCGCCGTGCGAGTTAGGGACGACCCATGAGGCCGCGCATGAACGCGTTGCCCTCGGGCTGCGGCGCAGCTTTCACTGCCTGCCCAACCAGCGACGCATCGAAGTCAACGTACTGCGCGACATCGGCGGCAACACGCGTTGCCGGCGTCGACTGAAGCCACACCCGGCCGGGGCCGGTGAGCTGCGCCACGAACATGGTCTCGCCCATAAGACGGGAGGTCACGTTCGGCAACTGGACGAGCTTGAACTTCACGCTGGAGTGCATCAGGCCGACGTGCAGCGGATGCACACGGAGCTCTTCACCATCGCGCAGTTCGTAGCTGACGACCTCGCCGCCGAACTCGACCCACGCTCTGCCCTCGCCGGTGAACTGGAGCAGCTTGAAACCTTCACCGCCGAACGTCGCGGTGCCCAGCTTCGCCTGAGAGAAACCGGTGGCGACATCAACGCCTTCGGTGGCGCAGACGAGCGAGCGGCGATGTCCGCTGAACTGAGAGTCCTCGCCGGGCCGGATGTCGATGGGCATCATCTGTCCGGGGCCACGTGCCCCGAATGCCACCATGCCCGGCTCGTCGACGGCGGCGTACTCCATCAATGAGATGGCGTTGACGTTGCCGGAGCGGCTGCGCCGGAAACCGCGGAAGCGCCCACCGCTGGACCCGACGGCACGCGCTTCAATGGACTTGGAAATCCAGGCGAACTCACCGGGCTCCGAGACGATGACCTCGCCCGGATTGATGACCACCTCGAGCAATTGCGCAGGGCCCTCGCCCAGCAGCTTCGCGTCCAATATCGTCCCCTCGTGGGTGCTGCGCGGCGATGCGCCACATCCGGCCCACGATTGTACGACTCGGCCAACCGCGCCGATCTGACCACCTTGTCCGCGCAGTGTCCGTGGCCGTCACATAACCTTCGCTCGTCGGTGGAAACACCGGCGGACACGCCTCGAGAGGGAGTGGGAAAGAGGGGTATGCCGAACCCAGGGGAGAACTTGTCCATGCCGCTGCGCACGATGCGCCGCGGAGTGGCTGTGACAGCGACCGCAGTGGCACCGTCTGGCGCCCTGATCGGACTGGAGCATCTCGCCTGGGGCGGCAACCCCATCTGGACGTCGTTGCTTCATGCACCGACGGGCTGGTCAACGGGCCGCATCGTTGCGGACTGCGTAGCCACGGCCGCCGCCACGATCGCCGGCCTGGCGCTCGCCAGCCGCGCCAACAAGGCGCTGAAGACACATGACACCGGCC
>JBEPVH010000114.1:0-6550 GCA_041691115.1 bacterium
GGGCATACCGAGGCGAGCGTCACCGCGGACCAGAACAGGGCGCGCCGGTTCGTGGCCGCCTGTCCTGCCGCCGTGGTGATGGTCAACGCGTCGACCCGCTTCACTGACGGCGGTGAGTTCGGCTACGGCGCCGAGATCGGCAATTCGACGCAGCGCTTGCACGCCCGCGGCCCCATGGGGCTCCGAGAGCTCACCACATATCGCCTCGAAGTCTGGGGCGATGGCCAGGTCAGAACCTAGTAACCTCGCGCGGTGATTCATGCCAAGTCCGCTGCGCTGACCCTTGTGATCCTGGCTCTCGGTGCCTGCGGCACCTCCACCGCCACCTCGTCGTCGACCACGGGGCAGGCATCGGCGAGTGCCACATCGGCGGCCTCAACGCCAACCGCCAAACCGCGTGCCACTCTGACGGCTCGCGACTTCTGCAAGCTGACGGGTGCTGAGGTATCGGCGATCCTGGGGTTCCCCGTGGCGCAGGATCCGGCGCGGCCCTGCGAATACCAGGGGGTCAATCCTGCGGGGAATGGCGTCAGCGCCCTCATCTCGACTGAGGGCGGCGACCAAGCCAATGCCAGGTTCGTGGCGACGGCAAACATGGGTGCCCACGGCACGATCACCGACCTTCAAGGATTCCCGAGCTGGGCCTTCTACACGACGTCTCCGGAAATTCAGGACAGCGTCGAGATCGAGATCGACCTCGGTCAAGGCGACCTGGTAGGTCACCTCAATGTCTTGGTGCAGTTCAGCGACACGGATCCCACAACGGCAGCGATCGCCCTGGCGCACAAGATCGTTCCGAAGAACTAACCCAGATCCCTGTCGGGAACCTCCCGGGCGCGCAGGTCGACCGGCGCCAGGTCGTGGATCAAGCTCTTGACGTCGTACACACGAATGCTGCCGCCGGCTTTGTTGGTCCGCAGGTATGTGTCGATGAGTCCAACGATGCGCGCCCTGTCGATAAGGACATCGAAATGTCGTGTGACGCTGTTCCGTCCGCCGGTCTCATCACCTGATTTGACGGTGATGAACTCAGGCCCCTCAACGTAGCTGGGCGAGAACGTACGGAGGTGGTCAGCCAGCCTCTCGCGATCGCGCTCGTCAACGGAGAAGGTGCCGTGGTCGGCGATGTAGAGGTGTCCCGTTTCCGGGTAAAAGCTGCCGATGGAATCGACGGCGATTACCGCATCGCCACCGCCGTCGCTCAGCCGAAGCTGAACGAAGTCGGCCATCAGCCGCGAACCTTGGCCGCGACGGCGCCGAGCAGCGGGGTGTCGTCGAGAACGTCGGTGTTGATTTCATCGCCGCGGGTGATGGAGGGGGCCGCGGCGTCCTCCAGCACGACCTTGACGGCACCGATGGTGGCACCGGCGCGGGCGATCGCCAAAGCCTTACTGACGTCCTCGAGCGGGAAGCGGTGGGTGACAAGACCGTCCACCGGGAACGTCGGATCGGAGAGCCACTCGCGGGCGATGTGCAGGGCCCGCCAGCCGTTGCGCTCACGGGAATGGCCGGTGGCACCGGCGATGGTCAGTTCGCGATGCCATACAAGCGACCAGTCAACGATCTGACGACCGGCGCGGCCGACGACGACAAGCGTGCCACCGGCGCGAACCAGGCGCATGCCGAGGTCCACCGACGACTCGGTGGTGCGGCAGACGAAGGCTGCATCGAAGCCGCGATCGAGGACTGGAGCCACGTCGTCGGCGCGCAACATGCGCGCCCCCGTGAGGTCGGCTGTCGCGCTGATCAGTTCATCGGCGGAGGCGCGCCAGACGCGAGCCGCGCCGAGGTGTTCGATAGCAGTTACCTCACCGGCGAAGTCCACCTGAAGGTGGGCGCCTGCCTCACGGCGGGCGCGCCCGAAGCGGCTCGCCCTGTCGTTGTGGCGGGCGTCGTAGACAACGGTGATGTCGAGGCCCGGATGCAGCTTGGCAAGCGTGGCAACGATGAGGCGGCTCTTGGTACCGCTACCGATGACCAGGACCCTGTCGCCGTTGCGCTCCCAGCGCATCGCCGCATGCAGAGCCGTCGCCGTCGGCTCGGCGAGCACAGCCCGCTGGTCGGAGAGCGTGTCGGCGGAGAGCAGCATCTCCTCGTGGGCGAGGATGGCCTCGCTCCAGCCGCCGCCCGCGGACGGCGACGAGCCGATACCAGCGCCGTCGCAGACGGGTCCGGAGCGGTCGCGGTTCTCACAGAGCTGGCCCTCGCCGGCGCGGCACCTGGCGCACTCTGGCAGGCCCTTCTGGCGGCAGCGCAACTGGGCGTCGACGATGACGCGCATGCCCTCACGAACCCGGCTCGTGCGGTGCGCAGACTCGACGATCCCGACGATCTCATGACCCGGGATCACCGGCCCTGGCGGACCGTAGGCAGCGAGCGGGGAGGGCGTCGTCGAACCGGCAAGAAGGGCCAGATCCGAGATGCAGATGCCCGAGAGAACCGGCCGCACGACCACCCAGCCGGGAGCCGGGGGCTCAGGCTTGGGAAGGTCACGAACCTCGACCGTGGCTGTCGCCTGACGACGGCGTCCGCGGCGCTCAAGGTACGTGGGGTCGACGACGACTGCTCGCATATTTGCTGACCGGGCGGTGATATCACCGGCGTGCCAGGCACGCCGTGGGCTGAGGACAGCGCTCCCGCCGGGCCCTGTCGCGGATCGCCGAATCATCGCACGTCCCCTTACTTGACTGCACAATGCCACGTCATGGAATCGGGCGAGGGCGTCACCGGACCACCGCCGGAGAGCGGCGAGACGCCTCCGCCTTCGCCACCGCCTGCCCCTCCGGGTTATCCAATGCCTCCGCAGGCGCCACCGCCCGGATACGCCGCCCCGCCCCAGGTACCACAGCCGGGCTACGGCGCCCCTGCCGGCTACCCTGCGCCGCCTCAGGCGCCACCGCCCGGATACGCGGCAGCACCGGGATTCGCTCCTCAGTACCCGGGCTACCCGCCGCAACCCGGCTACGCCCCGCAGTACCCGGGATATCCCGCGCCGCAGTACCCCGGGTACCCGCCTCAGTACCCCGGCTACAACCCGTATCAGGCGATGGCCAACCAGCCCGACCACATGGGCTCGGGCGACTATCGCGCTCGGGGAATCCTCGAACTTCTTGACGCTGTCTTCACCTTCTATCGGCGCAACTTCACCCTCGTGGTCGGAGCGACGGCAATCATCAAGGTGCCTTTCGCAATACTTCGTTTCGCCCTGCTCTACTCCGCAGGACTCTTCGACGTCCAGGACCAGTTGAACGGCCATTTGACATCGGGACAGCAGGCGGCGCTGGCCAACTCATTACTCGGTGTGATCCTCCTGCTCAGTCTCCTCGACTTTGCAGTGCTCTACCCGCTGGTGTCGGCGGTGATGGCGCGCATCACATCGGACCGCTACCTCGGCCGCGAACCCACCGTCGGTGGCGCATATCGCGCTGCGCTGGGGCGCTTCTGGGCGCTGTTGGGCACCGAGTTGCTCACCGTCCTCATCCTGTTCGGGGTCTACATCGCGGGATTCATCGTCCTCTTCATCTTTGTGATTGCGGCCGGTCTGGCAGGCATCGTTCTCGGTGCTATAGGTTTAGTGGTCCTGCTGGTGTGCATCTATTACCGCCTCTGTCTCGCCGTGCCCATCGTCATGCTGGAGGGCCGCGGTCCCGGACTTGCAGTGTCGCGAACGTTCGAACTGACGCGGCGGTCTATGTGGCGCGGTTTCTGGACCGTCTTGATCGCGACCCTGATCAACTTTGCACTCGGCCTCATACTCAGCCTTCTGGTGCAGCAGGTAGCACCTTCGTATGTCGCGCAGATCGTTGCGGCGGTTGTGGATGTGTTCACCGCTCCGATCCTTCCGATCATGGTGACGCTGATCTATTACGACAGGCGAATTCGCCGTGAAGCATTCGATGTCGAGATGTTGTCGAGCACTTTGTGAGCTTCGCGGTCGCGACCTCGGCGCTGCCGCCGGATTCCTTCTGTGCTTCACACGACACACCGGCATGCCAAGCACTGCGTGATGTGTACTCGCGCTACAACGACTTGGACAAGACCCAGGAAGACTCGATCTTTGCCCAGATAGGCAGAGCGGTCAGTGATTTCATCACCAGCCTCGCTAAGTCGATGGGCGGCGGCTGGCTGGGCCTGGTCGGCGGGCTCTTGCTCCTGGCTCTGGTGGTCTTCGTTGTTTGGAGGATCCTCGGTCTGTCGGGCGGCCGTATCACCTCGTCGTTGGCCGGGCCCTCGACCGAACCGATGACGGATTCACCCGACGAGGAGTGGAAGATCGCTGAGCGGGCTGCCGCCGCCGGCGATTTTCGGGAGGCGATTCGCCGCGCCTTTCGTAGCGCTCTGCTTGACGTGGCGCATCGTGGTCGCCTCCGCGTCGACGCGTCGTGGACGACCCGAGAGCTGCTGACCGCGGCGCGTGGTGATGCTCGCCTGGTCACAGCCCTGGCGCCCGCATCGGCGTCGTTCGACGAAGCGTGGTACTCAGGGCGGCCCGTCGACAGGGCTGCGTGGGACACGGCCAAGGCGCGATGTGCTGCCGTTCGCGAGCTGGCGCGCAGCCGGGACGCGGTGGAGGTTGTCGCTCAGTGATCGGCAAGGCTCGTGCGCAGTGGCGGATTCTTACGATCATTGCCGTATCGATGCTGCTTCTCATGGCGATCCAGGCGGTCGCCGGCACCGGCACTCCCGACACCAGTTCTCGCGGCAAGGGCAATTCCGGGACCCAGGCACTCTATGAATGGTTGTCTGCACTGGGCTACGACACGCGGCGCATGGAGTCCGGATTCACTATCGGCGACGCCGATGTTGTCATCATCAACGACCCGCAACAGCGCATCACATTCGATGAGACGACCGAACTGGTCAACTTTGCTCGCCGCGGCGGGGAGGTCATCGTTGCCACAAACATCGAGCAGACGATCCCCTCCTTGATGGCTGCACTCGAGGTCACGGCTCAAGAGGATTCCGTGCAGTCCGTCCGCATCGCCGGTGACCAGGGCGGGGATCCGGAGGCCAAGATCCTCGAGGGAAGCGGCCAGGTGCTTGTGTGGGACGGCCCACGCACAACCCGCCTTGCATCAGCGGGACTCAGGGACATCGCCGTGGCCGTCGACCTGGGCGCAGGGCGCGTCGTGCTGCTCGGGTCGCCGTCGATCATGCGCAATGCATTCCTGCGTGAAGGCGCCAATGCGCCGTTTCTCCTCCATCAGATCGAGCAGCTTTCACCGCCGACGCACGGTGGCCCGGCACGCATCGCCTTCGACGACTATCACAACCAGGCAGCCGGGGATGGCAGCGGGACGGCCGAAATCTTCACCGGGCCCCTGCTGCTCGGCATGATCGTCGGAATATTTGCCCTGGTTGCGTTCCTGCTCGCCAGTGGACGCCATCTCGGCCGGCCGCGGTCGACGCGGGATGAGGGGCTGGTGCCGTCCGCTGCCGAGTACGTGCTGGCGGTGTCGCAGTTGTTCGAGAGGTCGTCCGATCGCGGGTCGGTGGCAAAGCGTTATGCCGATGATTTGAAACGCCGGGTGGGGCGCCTCACATCTGTCGACCCCCGCCTCGACGACGAGGCCTTCATCGCAGCACTTCAGATCAATGATCCCGTAGCCGCCGGACCTACCGCCGCATGGCTGGCCAGGGCACGGAGTCTGGCTGCCGGCAAGCCGAGCGAATCCGACCTCGTGGCCCTTGCCAAGGCAGTGGCCGATCTCGAGGGCGCCATCGGCTCGCCGCTGGCACAATGACGCCCGTGACAAGGACAGCCGATCTCGCCACCGCCATGCGCGCCTCCATGGGGAAGGCGATCGTCGGCCAGGAAGACGTGCTCAATGGGCTCTTCCTGGCCGTTCTGTGCAACGGCCACGTGCTTCTCGAAGGCGTGCCCGGAACCGCCAAGACACTGATGGCGCGAAGCATGGCTGCAGCTCTTGATGCGCGTTTCAAACGCGTGCAGTTCACGCCTGACCTGCTGCCCTCCGACATCGTCGGCACGTCGGTGTACCGCGCCGATTCGGGAACCTTTGAATTTCGCCAGGGACCGATCTTCACCGACACGCTTCTTGCGGATGAAATCAACCGCGCCCCCGCCAAAACGCAGGCTGCGTTGCTGGAGGCGATGGAGGAGCGGCAGGTGACGTCCGACGGTACGCGGATGCCACTGGGTGACAGGTTCATCGTTGTGGCAACGCAAAACCCCATCGAGTACGAGGGCACGTATCCGCTACCCGAGGCTCAGCTCGACAGATTCCTGTTCAAGCTTGAAGTGCCTGTACCGGACCCGGTCAGCGAAGCGGCGATGTTGCGCCGCATCGATGCCGGCTTCGATCCTCACGACCTGGTTGCCGCAGGAGTGACAGCCGTTGTTACTCATGAGGCTCTGGCCGCTGCGCGTGCCGAGGTGGTTGCCGTTCGGGTTTCCGACGAAGTGCTCGGCTACATCGGTGCCATCATCGGCGCCACGCGCACATCGCCCGATCTCGTGCTCGGCGCCTCGCCGCGCGGTTCCATTGCACTCTTGCGCGGCGCCAAGGCGGGAGCCGCAATGCAGGGT